>JAUNIH010000085.1 GCA_030523555.1 Erysipelotrichaceae bacterium | reverse complement strand
TAGATCTAAACATGATAACCACGAATTAAAGAAGAAGTATTTCTCATATAACATGGCATGCATATGACGCCAGTAAAGATAATGCCATATACCATAACCTAGAAACATAGCTATAAGTCCATATAATATTGCCTTTTTCATCATTAATACTTCCTCCTTACACCCTTATTATCAAAAAAGATATCTGTCTTTATAAGCAGATATCTCTTGAAGATATATTTATTTATTCAAGCGATACTTGAATAGTATTAATGAATATGTTCAGACTTTATCGTTTCGTACATATCTCTTTCTCCCAAATATATTACTATTATGGGAGAAAAACAGAGCATTTGGGAGATTTGTATCCCGCTACTCTTAACCGGAACCAGGTCACTTTTGGGACTTACTTCCGATTATGGTAATGATTAGTTCACTGGAAGATCCTGAATTTTATTGTGCAAATTAACTTCACAATAAAAATACATTTTATTGTGCAAATCTATTTCACAATAAATTTATTTCGTTGTAAAATTGTGATGTGGAGGGAATCGTATGATAAATATCGGTAAGGAAAATGAATATACAGAATTCAAAAAAAGCACTTCAGAATTAAACGAAGCAGTCGAATCTATTTCTGCTATGTTAAATAAACATGGAAAGGGGAAGGTCTATTTTGGCGTCAAAAATAATGGGGATTGTATCGGGCAACAGATATCCGATAATACCCTAAGAGATATATCCAGAAAAATATATGAAGATATAAAACCGACCATTTATCCATCCATTCACGAAATGGAAAATATTCCTGGAGTAATAGAAGTAGAATTTATCGGCAATGACAAGCCATACTCTGCGCAGGGCAGATTTTACATCAGAGTTTTTGATGAAGATAAAAAAATCGATATTAATGAATTATTAAAAATGGTAAACAGAACAGATTCAAGTAATTCTGTATGGGAAAAAATGGAGTCGGAAGATTCTGTTGATGATGCTGACGAAGATCTTTTGAAAGACTATATCAGAAAAGCCAATGAGTGCGGAAGAATAACAGATGATTATTCAAATAAAAAGGAAGTTCTTGGGAAACTCGGACTCATTACCGGAAATCACCTGAACAATGCCGGAAGAATACTTTTTTCTAAAAATAAGCCGATCACTTTAAAACTTGCGGTGTTTGCAACAGATGAAAAACTGTCTTTTATAGATATCAACCGTTTTGAGGGCAATTTATTTGAATGTTCAAAAAAAGGACAAGAGTATATAAAGCAACATATAAATTATTCAGCAGAAATAGTGGGATCAGAAAGAAAAGAAGTTCCAGAAATACCCTCAGAAGCAATTCGTGAAGTAGTTTTGAACAGTTTGTGCCACTCATCTTTTGATACATCTATGAATAACGAAATATACATCACACCTACAAAAATATGTGTATTCAATCCGGGAACATTCCCTTCTGGCTATGAACCAAAAGATTTTGCGTATAACGGAGTTGAATCGATTCTGAGAAATCCATTAATCTCTAAGGTTTTATATTATGCAAATGAAATTGACAGCTGGGCAACGGGATTCAGAAGAGTTTTTACTTATTGTGAAAAAGATGATATTAAGCTTGCTTACACTAAAAAGGATCAGGGCTTTGAATTTGTATTTTATAGAAAAGCGGCAATTTCAAATGACGGTGACAAAAAAATGATTGTTGATTCCATAAAAAATAATCCAAAAATCACAACTGCCGAAATAGCCACTATAATAGGAAAGTCAAGGAGAACAGTGCAGAATATTATAAGTGAATTAAAGGCGCAGGGAATTATAGAAAGAATCGGATCAAATAAAAATGGCAGTTGGGTTACCAAATAAACGCAAACAGGAAATCCTCTGTGATGGCGGTATGATGTCTCATGGTCCCACATACGATTTCTTAAGAAAACTATAATCATAAACACGCGGGCAACAGGCCCGCTTTTTCTTTACCTTTCAGTAACATGTCTCTTAACCGAAACTAGGTCACTTTTGGGACTTACCTCCGATTATCTGACTGTCTGTTCAAGAAAAAAGAGGTACGTTATCTTTTAAAAAGCGTACCTCTTGCGACTGAAATTTATTGAACATTATACGACATTATACAACATTATAAGAACATTATAAAAAGCCCATTTTATCGTGTTTTTTCATATTTTTATCTATTCAAAACATTATAAAAATAACGTTAACATTACCACAACATTATACAGACATTATACTGATCTGCACTTCTATATAAGTTTTACGTTATCCTCAACTTGTGCAAATTTTGCACAGGTTAAAGACACATCTTTCATATTTTTAAATCATCAACATTTAACCTTATCTTCAGGTAAACTTCAGAATGTAAAGGTATAGTAAAGTCTATGAAAAGAGAATTAAAGTATATCCTGATGTCTCTTGTACTGGCTCTGGCTCTAAGTGCCTGTGCCAACACTACAGAAGACACCACAAAAGAAGTTATTAATCCTGTATCTGAGCAGTCAGATGTAACAGTAATTGAATTAAATGGAGACAGCGCAACAGTTAACGGAATAGCAGTAAAGGAGTCCGACTATACCTGGCACGTAGATCCAACTGAAGTTCATGAAGATAATTCAAAAGCACCGGCAGAATACTATACCGGTACAAAGATTGAAGATGAAACAATCTACATTGACCATGAACTCTATTATTACCCTGCACTTGATCTTAATGACTATAAGCTCATTAATTATGATGGAGAAAAAGAATATGCCTACTATTACGCTGATGGTGTAAATGAAGACTATATCTTTGCGACATTACCTAATTTCTCAACTGATATCTTAGAGAGTATGATGCATACGGAAGAAGAGGCAGCTGAGAATAAGGTCTTACGTATTACTACAGGTGGAACATATGAACTGACAGGTACATTCAATGGTCAGATCAGATTTGAATGTTCAGAAGAAGAAAAACTGACAGTTACCTTAAACGGTGTCGATATAACATGTACCGTAGCACCTGGTATTATCTTTGATGCCTATGAATGTGGTGGAGATTATGAAAATGGTATTGATAATGAAGATATCGGTGTAAAAGTCATTCTTGAAGGAGATAACACTGTAACAGGCTGCAATATCTACCGTATGTTAAGCAATACCTATAAGACTGATTCTACAAGTGTACAGAAGAAAGTAAGAAAGGTAGATGCGCCATTCTACAGCTATGTAACAATGTCTATTGAAGGTGATGGTTCACTTACTGTCAATTCCAACTTTGAAGGACTTGATACGGAGATGCATTTAATACTGTTATCAGGTGATATAACAATCAACAGTGTAGATGATGGTATTAATGTCAATGAAGATAACGTATCTGTCGTATCATTTGAAGGAGCCAACGTTACAATCAATCACGCCAGCGGCAGTGAAGGTGATGGTATAGACTCTAACGGATATATAAAGGTATCTGCTGGAACAATCTCTGTAAACGGTGTTACTTCTCCAGATAACGCCTTAGACAGTGAAGATGGTGTCTACTATACCGGTGGAACAATCATTGTTGATAATGAAGAAGTAGAAATGTCAGAAGGAACATACAGAGAAGTAAACGGTAATAATCAGGGCTTTGGTGGAGGCAGGATGGATAGACCTGATGGAACAGGAAGACCTGAAGATATGGGTGATTTCAATCCTGACGATATGGGCAATTTCAAAGGTGGTATGATGGGCCAGTTTGAAGAACTATATGACAGCTTTGACATCACCGAATTCAAAAAACAGGTAGCAGATCTTGATGATAATGCAACACTTGATGATGTCCTTGATTTATTCGGAATAACTTTAAGATAATAATTTCTTTATATATAGGCTATTTTCAACTTAATAGTTGATATGTCCATTTAATTGGACAATG
>JAUNIH010000026.1 GCA_030523555.1 Erysipelotrichaceae bacterium | reverse complement strand
GCAATTGTATACTTATCAAACCAAACCATTGGGTTAGACATATTTTCAGTCAGGATGAACAGTACGGCACCAACTACGGCGATAACTACACCTAATGCCTTAGGCCATGTTCTTCTTTCGTACTTGTCGTCTTCTTCTTCATCTTCTTCAGACTTAACAACTCTTACACCGTTTTCATCAGTTTCTTCTTCATCATCATTCTTCTTCTTGAAGAGTAATGTTACTACTGATAAGATAGCAGCACCGATAGACATTAACAGGTTAGCCAATGCCCATACAGGCTGTTCACCAGCTTCTGGAGTAGTATCTTCAGGAATTACTTCTGGTTCTACTGGAGTAGGATCTGGTGTAGGATCTGGTGTAGGTGTTACATCAGGAGTAATTGGAGGTCCTGGTGGAGTAGGTACTGGTGTTGAATCTGGTGTAGGTGGAACAATTGGTGGTCCAGGTGGAACTGGAATAGCTGCAGGAGTAAATCTGGCAGTATAAGTTACATCTTCTGTTACTTCAGATATAGTTGGGTTCCAACCAGAGAATGTGTAGGTATAAGTACCATCACTAGATCTTGTAGGAGTAGCAGAATCGTATGAAGGAATAGTTCCATACGCTACTTCAGTATCTTCTTCAAGAAGTGCACCATTGTAGTTCAACCAGGTTACTTTGTATGTATCAATTTCAGCAGTAACTACTACTGTATGATCCTTTTTGTGATCTACTGTTACAGAGCCAACCGCAATTTCATCAGCAGTCAGTGGAGTACCATCAACAGTTACAGAAGTAATGTGATAGTGATCATCAGCTGTGAATGTAACTTCTGTTGTTGCGGTAGCTGAATATTCATATGTTGTTTCTGCAGGATCAGGAGTAACAGTTGCGTTAGTAGCTTCAGTAGTCAGAGTATATTCTGCCTGTTTGTAAGTCCATTTGCCTGTAACTTTCAGATCATTTTCGATAGTTGTGGTTGCTGGATCCCATCCTTCAAATGTGTAAACACCAATAACATTCAAATCTGAATCTGTTTTTCTGAATGTGGCACCTGGAACATATTTTCCTTCACCTGTGACTGGATCTATAACTGTGTCTGCTGTGAATGAATAACCATACTTGTATTTATTGTTATCTGTTGGTTCAGTATGACCGTCTGGAACATCACCAGTGAATTCATAAGTCACTGAATAAGTATTTCTTGTATAGTAGAGTTTCAGTACAAGAGAGCCGTCAGCAGCAACTGTACCTGATGCTACAGTACCTGTAACATTTTCATCATATGTGAAACCTGTATAGGTCTTGGCTGTTGCGTTAACTGTTGCATCAGTTGTACCTTTCAGATTTTCTGTGTCTGCAAGAGTATAATTGTCATCAGCAAGATTCTGCTGATAATGTTCTACTTTGTAAGGAGTATCTGTATTAGCAGTGAAATAACCTGTGATTTTTACAGGCTTGGCAGGCATTGTGAACTTGCCATCTTCACCTACTGTTACATCAGTTGTAGTCCAACCATGGAATGTATATCCAGGAGCTGTTGCAGGATCTGCAACTGTAACTTCTGCTTCATACTTGACAGTAGCTTCTTCAGGAAGAGCGCTTGCAGTGCTTGGAACTGTGCCAGTGTATTCATAAGTTACTTTATATGAATTTCTAGTGTAGTAGAGTTTCAGTACAAGTGAACCATCAGCAGCAATATCACCTTCTTTAACAGTACCTGTTACTGTTAAATCATTTGTGAAACCTGTTAAGCCTGTTAATGGACTTGCTGTTACATGTTCACCGGTTGTTCCTTTAGAAGTAACGGTATTGTGTAAATTCCATGTGCCATCAAGTTCTTCAGTGTAGTGATACGTTTTATATACAGTATCTGAATTAGGTGTCCACTTTGCATAGAATGTCTTGTTACCAATGCTTCCCTTAGGGATTGAATTTGATTGAGTATTGAATTCCGCATCTGAATACCATCCAGCAAATGTATAACCTGTTTTGCTTGGATCAGCCAGAGTAATCGTGTCTGACTCTACGGTATATTTATAAGGGTTGCTGGCAGCGTTTGTACCACCATTCATTACATAAGTAATAGTGTATTCAATATTTTCATATACAGCATATAATGTAACATCTTTATCAGTTGTATTAGTGAATACAGAATCATCTACAGCTGTACCGTTTTCTGTAAGAGACCAGTGACTGAATGTCTTGCCTGCAGGAGCATAATTTGCATTCATATAATCTGCAGTAAGTTCAGATCTTAAATCAACTGGCTTATAAGTATACTTGTCAACACTCCAGATTGGGGTATCTGTTTCCTGTCTGACCTGAGTACCATTGCTTACATATGTAGTCTTTAATGTTTGAGCATCAACCTTTACATAAACAACTCTTAATGTACCAGTAGGGTTATATGCATAATATCCATAAGGATTATTGTTGTAGTCATTACCTATCGCTTTAGGATCTGTAGGATGAACTGCAGCAAAACCTAAATAAGATATATATCCTGGATAGTTATCGGAAATTCTGCCTGCATTTGTGATTTCGGTAACGCTGAATTTGTTACCTTTCATATCTCCACCCCACCAGAAGTAAGCTACAACGCTATCAAGGGTGAAACCTTCAAAGTTTGGCAGGTTAGGAATCAGATCATCAGCAACTGATATTGTGTTTTCATCAAACACAAGATCACTGCCGCTAAAACCCGCAGGAGCATCAACGGCAGTACCGTTTGCGTCAACGAATTCATATTTGAATTTCATGTAATTGTACTTATCACCGGATTCATTGATATTGTAATAGTCATCAACTGTTTCAACATATGTCAGAACAATACCGTTTTTCTGATTTACAACATCGATTGTAGCTGTATCGGTTGATGTCTGATTATTACCATATGCATAAGTTGCTGTAATCACAGCTTTACCAGCTGCTACCGCTGTAACAACGCCATTATTTACAGTTGCAACAGCAGTATTGCTGCTTGACAATGATACAGCAGGATTATTTCCACCATTTGTAACTTTAGCGCTTAAAGTGACTGTAGATCCTTCATTCAATGTTTTGGTTTTTGGTGTAACTGTAACTACAGGAGGCATATTGCCAACTTTAACAGTTGCACTGGCCGTTTTGGTTACACCATCAACGGTAACGCTCGCTGTAACGGTAGCTGAACCTTTGGATACAGCTGTAACATTTCCATCCTGATCAACAGTAATATTATTGCCAGTAACTGACCATGTAACAGTCGCATCTTCCGGATCTGTCGTTGCTGTTAATTTTCCGGTAATAGGATTGTTTCCTGCAAGATACAATGAATCTTTATCTAAAGTAATAGAAACTACAGGATTAACTGTAACAGAAACCTGTTTTTTATAATTTCCACATGTCGCAGTTACAGCAGTTGTACCAGCTGAAACACCGGTAATAACACCATTTTCATTAACAGTAGCTACACCTTCATCTGAAGATGTCCATGTTACTGATGTTACAGCATCTCCAGATTCATTGAGATCAAAACCGGTTGCAGTAACTGTTGAAGTTTCTCCAACTTCCATTTCTACGCTTGTCTTATCAAGCACAAGACCTTTAACAGCTACGCTATAATCTTTTGTATGTTCTGTCCAGCCATCTGGATAACTATTGATATAGTAAGTCAAAGTAACTTTTGCAGTTCCTGGCGTACTTCCAGGAGATACCGTTACTGTACCTGAAGTCTTTTTGTATTGATGACCGGTGCCATACCCGGTAATTGTTCCTTTCGCTACACTTTCATTTGAGCTTGAAGTGCTTGGCTGATGTTTATCGCTTGTATACATATCAGGTGAAGTTGTTGTCTGATCATCACCACCAAGTTCAAACACAAAATCATAAGTATCCGCATAAACAGTTGTGCTCATAGGAACCATCTGTGAAATCAGTAAAACTGCTAACATTACGGATAACAGTTTCTTACTGAAATTCTTTAATTTTTCCATAATTTCCCCCTTAAATAAAAAAATATGTTTATATATATATATATTCAATATCGGTTACATAGGGTTACACAATATTAAATCTATTCTGTCTATATTATACATAAATAATTATAAATATTTAGAAGAAATTGATGAAAAAATCATTATTTTTAAGGAATTTTCATATATTTTACGAATAATGTATGGGATAGTATCTGATATAAGAGGTATCAGGATATTATAATGGATAAAAAAGGACTTGTTTTATGATAAAAGGTATTATCTTTGACTTTGATGGATTACTGGTAGACTCTGAACCAATGTGATATGAAGCCCAGAATACTGTACTTGAATATTACGGTAAAAGTTTTACATTACAGGATTACTGTAAAACCTATGCTGGAAGAACCATTAAAGAAAATATTGAAGGATTAATAAGTGAATATCATTTACCTGCAAGTGAAGAAGAAGTAAGAAAGATACTCTTTGAATATGTAGATATTCATGATCCTGCTCTCCCTTTAAAGAAAGGTGCTGTAGAACTTATAGATTATCTGTATACACATGGATATAAGATCGCTTTAGGTTCTTCTTCCAGAATTGTAAGGGCATCTCAAATACTAAAGAATAATAATATTTATGATAAGTTTGACGCTCTTATTACGGCAGAATGCGTAAGTAAAGGTAAACCTGATCCTGAAGTATTCAATAAGGCAGCTGAAGTTTTAGGTTTAGATAAGAACGAATGTCTTGTTTTAGAAGATGCCAAAGCCGGTATAGAAGCTTCATACAGAGCCAATATACCTTCTATATTTATACCTGATCTAAAAGAACCTGATGAAGAAGTAAAAGAAAAAGCTTTATGCATACTTCCTTCTTTAGATAAACTTATAGATTATTTAGAAGAATATAATAATTAATATGAAAATATTTTCATAATATTTTCATATATAAGTAAATTATTTTCAAAAATATATCATTTATTATTGAATGATATATTCTATCGTTTTATTATAAAACCATATTCAGATAACTATGACGAAGAGAAGTACTTATACTAAGGACTTATAGAGAGCTGATACCTGGTGAAAATTCAGCAGTTACATTATAAGGAATAACACTTCAGCAGTTGTAAGCCGAATCAAGTAGGTAAACCGTGATATCTTACGTTAGTAGATAAAGGATTGTTGGATCCTTATAAAGAGGCAAAACGCAAAACAGGTGGCACCGCGGATTATATCGTTCGTCCTGATTAAGGGATAAATGTATGTAAGAAGGGGTGTTTTTAATTTATGTGTTCAATATTTGGAATAGAATCAGTAGAATATAAGCTTGATGATCTTAAAAAGTATTTTTATATGACAAAGGATAGAGGTCCTGATGATAGTAGACTTACTTATTTTAAAAATACGACTTTAGGTTTTCATCGTCTGGCCATCATGGGTTTACATCCAGAAGGCATGCAGCCGTTTTATTACAAGGATAAAGCCTTAATGTGCAATGGTGAAATCTACGGATTCAAAAAGATAAAAGAAACTGTATTAAAAGATTATCCGTTCATATCTGAATCAGACTGTGAAATATTATTACCCTTATATGAACTTAAAGGTACAGATATGTTCAAGGAACTTGATGCCGAATACGCATTAGTCATATCTGATGGTGATAAGCTTATCGCTGCCAGAGATCCTATCGGTATAAGACCTTTATTCTATGGATATTCAAAGGAAGGTAAGATAATATTCGCATCAGAAGCCAGAAACTTAGTTGGTTTATGTGATAAGATTACCCCATTCCCTCCAGGGCACTACTATAAGGATGGAGAATTTATCAGATATACAGACCTTACAACTGTTGATAAATATTCTGATGATGACTTAGAAAAGACATGCGAAACAATAAGAGAACTGCTTGTTAAGGGTGTAGAAAAAAGACTTGATGCAGATGCCCCTTTAGGTTTCTTACTATCAGGTGGTTTAGATTCATCCCTGGTATGCGCAATCTCCGCTAAAATATTAAACAGAAAGATCAGAACCTTCGCTATAGGTATGGAAAAAGATGCGATTGATCTTAAATATGCCAAGCAAGTAGCCGACTTTATCGGTGCTGAACATACTGAAGTATATATGACAAGACAGGAAGTACTGGATACTTTAGAAAAGGTTATATCAGTATTAGGTACATACGATATAACTACTATCCGTGCATCTATGGGTATGTACCTTTGCTGCAAGAAGATTCATGAAATATCTGATGTCAAAGTATTACTGACAGGTGAAATATCCGATGAACTCTTCGGCTATAAATATACAGACTTTGCCCCTAGTGCTGAAGAATTTCAGAAAGAAGCCAAGAAAAGAGTTGATGAACTCTACATGTATGATGTTCTAAGAGCGGATCGATGTATATCCGCAAACTCTATAGAAGCCAGAGTTCCGTTTGGTGATCTTGAATTTGTAAGATATGTCATGTCAATAGATCCTTCTAAAAAGATGAATGTCTATGATATGGGTAAGTATTTATTAAGACATGCGTTTGAAAAAGATCATATCCTGCCAGTTGATATCTTATGGCGTCAGAAGGCAGCGTTCTCTGATGCCGTAGGTCATTCCATGGTAGATGATCTTAAGGATTACGCTAACTCTCTATATTCTGATGAAGACTTTAAAGAAAAATCTGAGAAGTATACATTCGCCAGACCGTTTACCAAAGAATCATTATTATACAGAGAACTCTTTGAAAAATATTATCCTGGTCAGGCTCCAATGGTCAAAGACTTCTGGATGCCTAATAAATCATGGGAGGGATGTGACGTTGATGATCCTTCCGCAAGAGTATTGTCAAACTACGGCGAAAGCGGAAAATAAGAGGTACTTATGGAAAGAAAATACGCAAAACGTTTTGAACAGATGAATCCTTCAGCGATAAGAGAAATACTCAAACTCGCTAATGGATCCGATATTACTTCATTTGCCGGAGGTTTACCATCACCTGATGTCTTCCCTAAAGGAAGAATATCCTGGGTAGCTGCCAAGGTCCTTGTCGAACAGGGAGAAAATGCCCTGCAGTATTCAAATACTGAAGGTCTTACAGAACTGAGAACCCAGATTCTTGACAGGATGAACCGTAAGTTTGGTGTACCAGGATTAACCTTAGACAATATCTGTATCCTGTCAGGTTCGCAACAGGGTTTAGATTTTGTCGCCAAGATCTTCTGTAATGCGGGTGATGTGGTATTTGTTGAAAAACCGACATATCTTGCGGCTATCTCCGCTTTCAGATCATATGAAGCCAAGGTAGTAGAAATAGAAATGGATGAAGATGGCATCATCATTGAAGATCTAAAAAAGAAGATGAAGAAATATCCTGATGCCAAGTTCTTATATACCATTCCTGATTTCCAGAACCCTACAGGCATATCAATGCCATTAAGAAGAAAACTTGAACTCATGGATGCGGTAAAAGGTTCAAACCTCATGATCATTGAAGATTCACCATATACAGAACTTCGATACAAAGGAAACAGAGTACCTACACTGTTATCTATGGATGATGAAGGTAGAGTAATATACTTAGGAACCTTCTCTAAAATACTGGCACCGGGCTTTCGAATTGCCTGGATTATAGCTCCTGAAGATGTCATAAAAAAAGTAATAATTGCCAAACAGGCAGCAGATCTGCAACCTAATACCTTAACCCAGTATATAGCTTCAGAATTCTTAAAAGTCTTGGATATGGAAGCTCATATCGAATCAATTATCGAAGTCTATGGACATCGTAGAGATGTCATGTTGAAGGCTTTAGAAGACTATATGCCTGAAGGTGTAAGCTGGACCACTCCAGATGGAGGATTATTCCTGTGGCTTACCTTCCCAAAACACATAGATTCAAAACTTCTTCTTGAAGACTGCATAAAGAAAAAAGTAGCTTTCGTTCCAGGAGACGCCTTCTTCGCCGAAGACGTTGAAACCAACCACTGCCGTATCAATTTCTCTTTTGTCGATGATAAAAAACTGATACAGGGTGTCAAAAACATTGCCGAGGCAATAAAAGAATATAATCATTAGTTTTTTCATATCCTATAGGAAAAAGGCAGGATACAAATGATTAATCCTACCTTTTTTCTTAGTTATTTGTGATACATTATTTCTTGTCACTCTATTTTTTTTATAACTGCTTTATATATCTTACTTTTTTACAACAGCTTTGTTTCAGAACAAACCTCACGCATTTATTCATTAATTGTCTCATCTTCTCAGAACAGATCATCCCCTGTTATTTCATTTATTACTATATGACTGTATTCATTATGAACTATTCCATTTAATGAAATCATCGTCATATGTATAGCCTTATCTTTTCTGATGTTATCCCGCAGTTCACCTATTTTATTCTGCAGTTCGAGATTATAACCTTCATCTATCCTGAAAGGTTCAGATGTATATTTTATTTCACACAGATTAATAACATCATCCTTTCTGTCTATAATCAGATCAATCTGAACATTCTTTGTTCTGAATGAATATTCATTTGATTCTATACCGGATATTCTTAACTTGTCTTTTATTTTTTCCGAATGAATCAGACATACTGTTTCAAAGGCATTACCCAGCCATGAATAATAGGATGGTGTATGTATATATTTAAGCCAGCTCTTATATTTTCTTTCATCAAGAAACCTGTAGGAAAAAATCATAAACGGATCAATCAGCTGATAGTTATGATTCTGTTTTGACTGTGTATAATCCTGATACTTTCTGATAAAACCGCACTGTTCAAGTTCATTAAGAGCTTTGGTAAGACCTTCTCCATTTCCGATTTTCTTATTCTCAGAGAGTTCCTGTCTTCTTAATCCTCCCTTATTCTTAGACAGCATCCTCAGTATCTCCGCATACTTTTCACTATGTACAAATAAAGAATTAAGAAGATTGTCATATTCGTGATATAGCTGCCCTTTTTCATTAAACAGCAGTGCATCAACATTCTGATCAAGGCTCAGCCTTTTATCTATAAGTTTCAGATAAAACGGTATACCCCCGAATATCATATAGCTTTCAATTATCTGTTTTCTGGTAAAAGCTATCCCGTTTACCCTGCAGTATTCTTCACATTCCTTAAGACTGAAAGGAAGAAGATGTATCTTTCTGGTAACGCGGTTATAGAAACCTCCTCTATCACTTAAAAGATTATCGATAATCCACGAAGTAGCTGACCCGCACACAATCAGTACAAGATCATCTTTTCTTGAAGCATAACTGTTCCAGAAATAATCTAAAGCGCTTCTAAAATCAGATCTGGCTGTATCCATCCATGGAGCCTCATCCAGAAAGATAACTATCTTATTACTGTAAGGATCTCTTACGATATCCCCATTCTCTATAAAGTCCTTCAGTTTCCTGAACGCATCAAACCAGTCTTTACTTTTCTCTTTTTTCTGATATCCGTATTCCTTTAAAGTATCATCAAAGATCTTGAGATGCTTATCCATGGAAGTCTTTACCAGACCAGTAAAATAAAACGAAAAACTGTCATTGAAATATTCTTTGATAAGATGTGTCTTACCTATTCTTCTTCTTCCATACACCACAAGAAATTCTGCACTCTTAGAATCCAAAGTGTCTTTCAGTATTTCCTGTTCATCAATTCTACCGATTATCATATAAAAACCTCATAAATTGCTAACTTAAGTATATTTTACCATAAGTCAGCAACTTATAAGGTATTTTATGGGTATAAATTGCTAACTTTAGTATTTTTTGCCCTAAGTTAGCACTTTTTATTCTATATACAATCCTAAAGGTACAGCTCTTTCTTTCTCTTTAAAGGTATCTGCTTCCCTGTCTGAGATAAGTAAATCTCTCTGATTATTGATAAGTATCTGAGCCGATCCGCCACCATCAAGATTTATACCGTTGTATAATCCCAGCTTTTCACATATATCAGATACTTCCTTTAATGAAGCTCCACAACTGTCTTTACCTTTTTCATATCCAAACTTTCCTGCACCTTCAAACCACAGTAATACAGGCTTATTATTTTTATCAGCACCCAGCACAATTCTAGGTGCCCTGTCCTTTTCATAATCCAGAGGATATAGACTAGGTGGATAAGATGGTAACCAGAATCTGTAGATATTGGAGAATGATGATATGAACCCTTCTGTCTTTTTTCCATCAACAATTACACTGTTACCTACCTGTATGCCAAAAGATATATCTTCAAATCCCTTATAGCTTACATTTGTATCTTTGATATCCATATCTCTATCTTCATACAGATGAATGATATATCCTCCTGATGGTACAGGAATATTCCCTTTATGCTTAACCGCAATAACCTTATTATTGACTACTACTATATCCATACCACCCTTTATACTTCTTGAGTATTCAGGTCTACATATAAACGTACAGTTTTCCTTATCTATAAATGATATCCCGTCTATGATAATACTCACCTTGCTTAAATCACATTTACTTATATATACTTCATTATTCCTGTTCACAAACAGCGTTTCTCTATTAAACATCGGTGGATTATATATGATTCCATCTTTAATATTCAGTCCTATAGGCGTACCGACAATATCATAGGCTGTTGCACAGTCAAATCTGTCCATCACAAAAAATGCTGAGTTTACTTTTAAAGAAACATCTTTTCTTGTTTCACTCATAAATCCCATATCATAACCTACAGGCATGAATGATATACTGTTACGGTCTCCTTCTACCATTCTTAAATATTTATTTTCTTCAAGATAATGATAGAAATCTTCTGTCTTCTTATCCTTAAAATAAAGTTTCTTATTCTTTATAATGATATTTTTCCTGAATGATATATTCACTAAAACAAGCGGATCATATATCTTTCCGTATTCTTCATCATAATCATCAAATGGTATTCTTATATCCTGAGGTAAGGTAAAAAGAACTATCTTACCAAAGATATAATGATATTTCTTTATGATGAAATCCTGATAGAGATCACACAGATTATCAAAGGATTTCTTATTATAATCAGGTTTAAGTATTCTGAAATCATTAAAACTGTCAAGATTTACTTTCAGAACTTTCTGTATATCTCCATTATCGTATGAATATGTATGAATATCTTTTTTCATAGAAATTACCTTATCTTTAATAATTATAATAATTTAATTTTTCAATCTTTTGTATAATGTGGGTATGAGGCTTATATATTATGTCCAGACCAATGTCATATCCATTGTCGTTACAGCCCTGATTCTGCTGTTTCTTTTAAGCAATCGTGCCAAAAGAGATGCGGCTTCAGAAATAATGATCTATGAGATGTTTTTTATTATGGGTCTCTGTATTTCCGATATCATGGCGGCATTTTTAGAGGGACAGGTCTTCCCTGGTTCTTTGACTTTAATCCATATCGCCAATATCATGTATTATCTCTTCCCTATCTTTATTTCCCAGTCCTGGTATCTATATATCAGACTGAGATTAAAACTGGTTAAGGATGTTAAAAAGGAGATGTTATATTCTTCCATTCCTTCACTTATTATCGGTGTACTGCTGATTACCAATATCTTTACCGGATTCTTCTATTCAATTGACGCCAATGGTGTATATTCCAGAGGCCCGGGAATGCTGGTGCACTGGTTTACCTGCTGGCTCTATTTTATCGTAGCTCTGATTATCAATTACAAAGCCTATAAGAATGAACCGAGTGATCTCAAGAAAAGAGAATACCGTAATTATCTTTTATTTATCATTCCGATTGCGGTAGCTTCCATTATCCAGGTTCTGGTATTCGGTGTAACAACAGCCCAGCTCGGATTTGTCTTTGTGGCAGTAATTGTCTTAGCTACGCAACAGCAGTCCCTTATTCATCATGATGAACTTACCGGTTTAAATAACCGTAACTCTTTAATGTCATATGCCGATTCCATTTCCAATAATCCAAGAAATGATATCCTGACTGTTGTCATGATCGATGTCGATCACTTCAAGAGTATCAATGACAGATTCGGACATCTTGTAGGTGATGAAGCCCTTCAGCATACTTCCAAGATCCTTAAAAGAGCTGCCGGTGCCATTGAAAACCCAAGACTTCATATCTACCGCTATGGTGGTGATGAATTTGTCATCATCGGTGTAAATGCCAAGAAAGAAATCTTTGATAAACTGATGGATAATCTTAAAAAAGAAACCGAAAATGAAAACTCCATCATTGAACATGATTATGAGATAGAAATGAGTATCGGCGTTGCCTCAGGTACATGCAACTCCGTTCATGATTTATACACCATCATGGACAACGCTGATAAAAACATGTATCTTCAGAAAACTTCCAAAAAACACTAAACATCTGCAAAGATGTTTTTTTATTGATAAGGGCAAAAATAAAAAGTGTACGCTGACATAAAAGCCCACGTACACTTCTATCTTTTTCTTCTTTTAAATAAACGGAACCATATATACCGGCATATAATGTATTCCATTCTCCCATTTATAATCTTTGGTATGTACTATATATCTGTCCCCTATTCTATGACTGAATCTGCTGCAGAAAACATCAAATGACTTATGTCCTCTGTAATTTGAAGACTTAACTTCAACAGGACAGATTTTATCTCCAACTGACAAAAGGAAATCAATTTCATAAAGATGATTTGATGTATCACTCTCCATCGTGTAATAAAAGAGCTTATTCCCTTTTACAGTAAGCATCTGGGCCACGATATTTTCATATACATATCCAAGATTTGCTTCAAGCCTGTCTGATAGAAGCTTGTTATAGATTAAATTTTCCGTATATTTTTTATCTTTGAAGGCAAGCGTTATGAAAAGACCTGTATCAGAGGTAAACAGTTTATAACGGTCCTGATCCTTGTTTAAAGACATTCCGACACCAGGATCATTGGCGTGATAGGCTATATTTACCGTATAGGAACTTAACATATCAGGTATCAGTTTGCTTACCTGTTCAGCTCTTGTGTTTTCTCTTGCGGAAGAAAAAACATACCTTGAGGCATTTCCACTCAGATTGGCAGGAATCACATCATAGATATCCCCTGCAAGTCCTGTTCCATCTATCTTCATGAAATCTTCTTCATAAAGCTCAATAATCTCTCTTTTGGTTTCATCAACTAGCTGAAGATTATTCTTATCTGAATATGTCTCTATCGCCTGAGGCATTCCTCCTACCAGCATATACAATCTGAATTTTTTCATCAGATTACGGTGTAATGATTCACCGGCAGGTTTTCTGTTTTTAAGTAGTGTTCTGATGGTATTGGCTGTAACATCATCATTTATTGCCCATAGGAACTCTTCAAAATCCATTGGATACATGGATATTTTATGTTCTTCACTGGGAATCAGAATATCCGTTGTATTCTTCTTTATAGAGATTAAAGAACCTGTTTCTATATATCTGTATCTTCCATCCGCAACAAGATATTTGATTGCCTGTCTGGCTTTAGGACAAAGCTGAATCTCATCAAAGATGATTACAGATTCATTTTCAAATAATATGACTCCTGTAAACTGCTGCAGCTGAAGAAAGAAAAAATCCAGATCATGCATATCATCAAATAAATCGATAATCTCTTTACTTGTATTCGCAAAATCAATCTTTACAAAAGATCTGAACTCATTTTTCGCAAACTCTTCTGCAATGGTTGATTTCCCAACGCGTCTGGCTCCTTTTATAAGAAGAGCGTATCTGTCACTTCTATTATCTTTCCATTCCTTTATCTCATCATATATTTTTCTTCTGAAAACAGGTTTATCCACAGGTATTTCCTCCCTTGCAATATAATTATAACGCAAATCCCCGTTCATTTTTTAGCTAAAACTACGCAAATCCCCGTTTAATTTTCTCTGGTTTCTACGCAAATCCCCGTTCGTTTATATCCTGAAACCACCCGAATCCCCACATCTTAGCTGTTTTGAAAATAAAAAAGAGTACGCCGACACAAGGGCCCACGTACCTTCACTCATAATATAACACAATTCTGTCTATTCTGAATTACCTGAAGTCAGAATAATAAGTCTCTTTATTCAGATTAAACATAGACTGATAATGTTTTAAGGCATTATTCAGCATATAATTATCTTCTTTGTAGTAATTGTAACGATGATAACCATACAGACTTTCATCTGTCTTTTTATCTTCACAGTATTCACTTTCAGTAGAAAGCAGATAACCTGATGCTGAAACAATTATCGGACTTGTCCTGCTGATACGTTTTTCACCTGTATCAAGACCTATATATTCACAATTAAATATAACTGTTCTTCCATTATCATAGACAAATTCAACTTCAACATTTTTATCATCTTCCAGATCAGCGAAGCTGTAATCTCCATATAATTTATTCTCTATACTGAACTCTGAATGATAATCATCAGCTTTTACACTTGTTTCTTTAATCTCAAGTTCATTTTCCGATAAACTCATCAGAAACATCGCCAGATCTTCCACATTGAAATAAGACTGAATCTTAACTGTTCTTTCAATCAGTGAATCATCTTCTCTTCTATACACACAATGATAGATATAATAGGTTTTTCTGATCAGTTTTTCTTCCAGCATTTTTTCTCCCTAATCAATCGATAATACTTCTATCTTTTTAACTTCCTTTACTTTAGAAAGAATATCCTTTAAATCAGATATGCTTCCCTTCATTTTTGATATATCACACGACATCATAACAGGTGCGACATCTCCTGATGGTTCAGACTGTGACATTGTCAGTATTGATACAGACTGTTGAGATAAAATACCACAAACCTTCCCTAAAGCACCTGTCTCATGAGACAGAAGTAAAGAAAAGACTATCTTCTTCTTATGATCAGAATTATAGAAGAAGACATCATCCTGGTATTTATAGAAAGTACTTCTTGATATTCCACACATCTTGCAGGCTTCTGAAACATTCTCTACTTTTTTATCCTGTAAAAGTTTCTTGGCTTCTGCAACCTGGATAAATCCCTTAGGAAGTATCTTTGTTGAAACAACCATATAGTCTTCAGACATTGATAACCCCTTCCTTATTTACCTTTACTTCCTTATACACAACATCCTTTAATTGGACATCAAGAGATTTATCACTTATGGAAAGACATGTGCTTCCTGATCCTGAAATAATAAACGCTTTAGCCCCGATAGATAAGGCATATTCTTTCCTTTTTTCAAATCCCGGAATTAGTTTCTTACGGAAAGGCTCGTGAATGCGATCTTCCATAATCAGTGAAATATTATCTGTATTGAAATTCTTTAAGGCATCAATTGATAAAACCACACAGGATACATTATTGATGACATCATCTCTTGAATATTCAAAAGGCACGACCTTTCTGGCTTCACTTGTCGATACTTTTTCATCGATAATCCAGATTCCGAAGTTCCATCTTTCATCAACATCTATCCTTAATAAATGATCATCTTTGACTACACATAAACCACCATATATTGCCGGTGCCACATTATCAGGATGTCCTTCTATTTCCGTGGCAATCTGTAACATTTCCCCTCTACTCAGCACATTGTCATGCTTAATATTAAACGCATAGATACCACCCACTATTAAAGCTGCTGAAGAACCTAAACCCCTTGAAATAGGGATATCATCTTCAAGAATAACCTTTAAAGGATCTTCCTTATATCCCTTATATTCACTGGCTTTTCGATATGCCGTCACAAAAAGATTTTCATCAATACTGATAGAACCATAGAATCCCAGAAGTTCCCATCTTTCAGCTTTTTCTATTTCAAAATAATCATATAATTCAAGGGCCAGTCCCATACAGTCAAACCCAAGACCCAGGTTGGCACTTGTAGCCGGTACTTTAAATTTCATTTCTAATACCTCCTGAGCTTGTCAAAGATAAGTTCTTTATCTTTGACTTCAATAACTTCTTCAAATCTTACAGGTAAATCTTTTAATACTTTAAGCTGTAAAGGAAGTTCTTTGCCTGTTCTGTCTGACAGTTTATCCATCGCATAAAGATCATCAGGTATCTTTTCATCATATATACATTCATAGACATCCTTGGAGAACTTGAATGGTGACGCTGTCGATAAGACAATCTTCTTGTATTCACTTTCATATTTATCCGCGCAGCTTAAAGCTACAGCCGTATGCGTATCCACAAGATATCCATATTCTTCATAGTATTTTCTGATAGTCTCCATCGATTCTTTCTTTTCAGCTTTCATACCGATAAAATCTTCTTTAATACTGTTTAATAATTTATCTTCTACCTGATATTCCTTATTATTCTTTAAGGATTCCATCAGTTTTTTAACGAGTGTATCATCACCTGATTTCATAAACAGTAATCTTTCAAGATTTGATGAAACAAGAATATCAATAGAAGGAGCCATTGTATTATATAATTCTCTCTTACTGCTGTATCTTCCGGTATTAAGAAATTCTGTCAGGACATCATTCTCATTTGATGCGCAGACAAGTTTATTTACCGGTAATCCCATCTTCTTGGCAAAGTAACCCGCCAGAATATCACCGAAATTACCTGTAGGTACTATAAAATCCACCAGCTCATCTTTTTCAATTTCATTCTTATTGAGCAGATCAAAATAAGCCTTGAAATAATATACGACCTGAGGTACCAGTCTTCCGATATTGATAGAGTTGGCTGAACTTAGATAAATGTTGTCTTCCTTATATTCTTCGAAGATCTCTTTTACCATTCTCTGACAGTCATCAAAATTACCTTTAACCGCTATAACATCCGTATTCTTTCCACCGGTTGTAGACATCTGTCTTTCCTGTGCCAGAGATACCATCTTATAGGGATATAAAACCTTGATAGCTGTTCCTTCAACATCCTTAAACCCTTCTAAAGCTGCCTTACCGGTATCACCTGATGTGGCAGTAAGAATAACTATCTCTTTACCGTTACCAATCTTTTTATTGGCTGTTTTCATAAGGTGTGGAAGAAAAGTCAGCGCTACATCCTTAAAGGCACAGGTAGGTCCATGCCATAATTCCACAAGATATTTATCATTTACCTTTACTACAGGTGTAATCTCTTCATTATCAAAATTATGATCATACGCTTCATGTACACATTCACTTATTTCTTTTTCATCCATATCATCAAAGATATGTGAAATAATCCTATGTGATAAATCAACATAAGGTAAATCTTTCAACTGATAAATATTATCTATCTTCTTTATTTCTGATGGTGTATATAATCCCCCATCGCTGCTCAATCCCTTTAATACAGCAACATAAGAAGAAGCTTTATTGTTTATATTTCTTGAACTGACAAATTTTTCCATAAAGACTTGTACTCCGATGTATAGAATGATACTATGTTTTTATTGAATATACAAGTGTTCACTGTACACAAACAGAGGTAAAGGTATGAATATCGCAATTTTAGGCTATGGTGTTGTCGGAAAAGGTGTAGAAGAATTATGCAAGAGAAATGGTATAAACATTTCGCATATTCTCATGCATCCATCTTTTGAACTGACCAAATCCAATATGACCTATGACATGAATGATATCCTGAATGATAATAATACCGACCTTGTGGTAGAGTGTATGGGTGGTTTACATCCTGCCTATGATTATGTAGCCGCATCCATTAAGTCAGGTAAACATGCCGTATCAAGTAATAAAAAGATGCTGGCGAAATACTTAAATGAACTTAATGATTTATGTATCGAAAATAAGGTACATCTTCTGTTCTCTTCATCCTGCGGTGGCGGTATACCATGGCTTAAAGAGTTATCCGCAATATCCAACACTGATAAGATAGATTCCTATATGGGTATCATGAACGGTACATCAAACTATATTCTCTATAAGATGTCCCATGATAAATGTGATTTCGCTGTCGCCTTAAAAGAAGCTCAGTCCCTGGGTTACGCTGAAGCTGATCCAAGTGATGATATAGACGGTATCGATACAGCCAATAAGACAGTATTGTCAGCTGCCATAGCTTTCAGAAGATACTTTGATCTTGAAGACGTCTACATCAAAGGTATCAGATACATAGGTACAGAAGATTTAAACTATGCCTTAGACAATAATTACCAGCTCGCATTAATAGGTAAAGGTATAAATAAAGATGGAAGATATACACTGACAGTCATGCCTTCATTTATTCCTAAATCAAAGATTATCGGAAATATCTCATTAAATAATAACTGTTTCACTGTAAACTGTGATTCCTTAGGTGAAGCCTCATTTATCGGTCAGGGTGCAGGATCACTTCCTACCGCCTCCAATATCATCAGAGATATTAAGTCTATTGATAATCCATATCTTTTAGATATTGAGGATAAAGGTATAAATGATGATGAATTATCCCAAAATACCTACTATATAAGAACAGTAAATGATATTAATGAAAAATATATTAAATAAAAATTAAACGATAATGTCTTTATCAGTAAGCCGATAACCCTTAAAATATTAAAGGAGCTTATTAATAATGATGAAGAAGCTTTTATCGGGGAGGTCTACAGTGATTAAGGTATGTAAGTTCGGCGGAAGCTCTGTTGCCAATGCGGCACAGTTCCGCAAGATAAAAGATATTGTAAATAAAGATAATGAAAGAAAAATCATCGTGGCATCAGCCTGCGGTAAAGCCTATAAGGAAGATCATAAGGTTACTGATCTTCTCTATCTTTGTGAAGCACACAAGAAATACGGTATGAGCTATGATGATATTCTTTCTCTTATTGAAACCAAACATCAGGATATCATTGATGAACTTGATCTACATTTCAATCTTAAAGAAGAGATGGATAAGATCAGAGATCTCTTAAAGAAAAGTTCAGCCTCTGATGAACTGATATCCCGTGGTGAATATCTTTCCAGCAGATTATTATCTATATATTTAGATGCAGAATTTGTGGATGCCAAGGATGTCATCTGTTTTGACTATGATGGAAAGCTAGATATTGAATCTACCAAAGAAAAATTTCTTCCATACTTAGAGACTCAAAAGAAGATTGTCGTACCAGGATTCTACGGTTCTTTACCAAACGGTGTAATAAAGACAATGTCCCGTGGCGGATCAGATATAACAGGATCACTCCTTGCCAATATCGCTGATGCCAAAGTCTATGAAAACTGGACAGATGTATCAGGCATCTATGTATGTGATCCTAGAATCATCAAAGATCCTAAACGTATCGATATCATCACCTATGATGAATTAAGAGAAATGTCTTATATGGGAGCCAACGTCTTACATGATGAAGCTATCTTCCCTGTAAAAGAAAAAGATATCCCGATTAATATAAGGAATACCAACGAACCCGATAATGAAGGAACAATGATAGTCTCTACTGCTGATCAGGCATCTATGCCTATTACCGGTATTACCGGTAAAAAGAACTTTGCGGTAGTTACAGTAGTAAAATCAAATTCTTCTTCTGAAGTAGGTTTTCTTAAAAAAGCCCTTGAAGTATTTGAACACTACAATATACCAATTGTCTTAGTTACAACAGGTATTGATTCATTCTCTGTCATTATTGATAAGAACGATATTGATACAGCTATCTATGAACTCGCCAACAATATCAAGATCAAACTCGACTGTGAAGATGTATCCGTATATGATGGTCTTTCTTTGGTGTGCGTTGTAGGTAGAGGCATGAAATCAAAACTTGGCATGTCAGGTAAGATCTTCTCATTACTGGGCGACAACAGTATCAACATCAGAACCATCTCTCAGGGCGCTGATGAAATATCAATCATCGTCGGTGTTGAAGAAAAAGACTTCACCAATACTATCTCATCTATCTATAAGGAGTTTGTCCTATGAATATAGCCATAATGGGCGCTACAGGCGCAGTCGGTAGAGAAATGTTACACCAGCTCATCGAACAGGATATCAAAGTTGATGAGTTAAGACTTCTCGCATCAAAAAGAAGTGCCGCCACTAAAATAGAATTCAAAGGAAAAGAATTAACAGTTGAAGAACTGACTCATGATTCTTTTGAAGGTATGGATATAGTCCTTGGTGCAGCATCCAATCCAATCGCCAAAGAATACGCAAAAGATATCGTAAATGCGGGAGCTGTATTTATTGATAATTCTTCAGCCTTCCGTATGGACAAGGATGTACCGCTGGTAGTTCCGGAAATCAACGGTGAAGATGCCTTAAAACATAAAGGCATCATCTCCAATCCCAACTGTTCAACCATCATCACCTGTATGGCTGTTCATGCGATCAATTCAATCTCACCAATAAAAAAGATGATCGCCTCAACCTATCAGGCGGTATCCGGTGCCGGTAAACAGGGGCTGGATGAACTCAATAATCAGATCTCAGATTTATACAATAATAAAGATATAAGCGTTTCTGCCTTCCCATATCAGATAGCCTATAATGTCATTCCTTATATCGGTTCTAAATCTACTGAAGATTACACTACCGAAGAAATGAAGATGGAAAATGAAGGAAGAAAGATCATGCATCTGCCTGATCTTAAAGTAACCTGTACGTGTGTAAGAGTACCGGTACTAAGAAGTCACAGTATCTCCGTATCTCTTCAATGTGAAAAACCTTTAGAAACAGATGAAGTAAGAGATGCCATATCAAAGTTTGATAATGTCGTCTTATATGACAACCTTGATGAAGGTATCTATCCGATGCCTCTAATCACTTCCAACCAGAATAAGGTCTATGTAGGAAGAATTCGAAAAGACAGAGTACTGGATGGAGGTATATCATTATTCTGCTGCGGTGATCAGATAAGAAAAGGTGCAGCCTCAAACGCTGTACAGATTATCAAATGTCTATATAAGTAAAAGATATCCTCATGGATATCTTTATTTTTCTTCAAGATAGTTTACTTTCTTGCCGGTCTTTATCGCATATTCGATTTCTGATTTTGTGGAAGAACCGATATAGCCTCCTACGTTGATAACGTATATCTCATCAGCCAGATCAATTTTTCTTTTATGCATATCATCGAGCATTTCTTTAGTACCTTCGCTCCACACCTCATCATCACCCGAATGACCAAAGAGTCCTACAGAAATAACGATACATCCCTCCAGTGTAAGTTTCTTCTGTACTTCGTAGAAAGTATCCTTGAATCTTGTAGAACCGCAAAGCGTGACAATCTTATATTTATCTATCATGATACTCCTTCACTCTTTTCTTTCTTGATCTTTTCGATTTCTTCAGAAATGATATCTTCAAAGTTCTGTTCATCGATTTCTCTGTTGGCTTCAGCTGCAGCCGAATCATTGGCGAAGGTATCAAATATTACCTGTTTGTCTTCTAATACTTTCATAACAGATTCATCAGTAGTGTTTTCACATAAGAGTCTATATACCAGGACGTTTCTTGACTGACCCATACGGTAGGCTCTTGAAATTGCCTGATTTTCGGTAGATGGTTTAAACTGCGGTTCGGCTAATATTACGACACTTGCCGTCTGAATATTTAAACCGGTACCACCCGCAATAATCTGGGCAACAAGAATACTGCCCGGTTCAGCCTTATTGAATTCATCAAGAATCTCCTGTCTTTTTACAGGTGGTACAGATCCGTTGATCGGACCATAGGCTTCATCCTTATATTCTTCCATAACCTTGTTTACAGTATCCAAGAAGAAAGAGAAGAAGATAACTTTTCTTCCATCATCCTTAGCCTCTTCCACGATCTCTTTCATACGGTTAAGTTTACATGATTTGGACATATCTGGAGCATTCCATGATACTCTTCTTATTTCCGACTGTTTTCTTGATAAGACATTCTGCTGATATACTTTCTTTTCTTCTTCATTTAAAGTACACCATTCCTTATTGATTGTTATATCAGGTAATTCAGTAAGCACATCAAGTCTTTTTCTGCGGTAATATACAGCTGCGAGTTTTTCTTTGAATCTTTCAGCTGTAGATAAGTATTTGACACCCTGTATTTCACTGGCGAGTTCAGGATTTAACTGTGATACAAGTTCGACCATTTCATCAACTCTGTTTTCTAAAGCTGTACCGGTCATATAAAGAATGCGGTCTGCCTTCTTTGATAAAGCTATGACATTCTGAGTTCTTTGTGCCTGAGGATTTTTGACATAGTGTGCCTCATCCACCACCAGCATCCCATACCTGTATTCCTCATCCAGTATAAAATGTCCTGTAGTCTCATATGTCGTAACCGCAACACCACCTTCTTTTATCCATCTTAACAGTGCTTCATCCCTGTTATCGCCATGAACCTTTATGGCTTTAAGTATAGAGAACTTTTCTATTTCCCTGCACCAGTTGACCATAACTGAAGCCGGACATACGACGATAAAATGATCTTCACCCGTATTTCTCAAGGAAGTCATAGCCGCTATGGCCTGTACGGTTTTACCTAAACCCATTTCATCGCCCAGTAAGACCTTTTTCTGATGGAGTATATACTTAACACCCCATTCCTGATATCTTCTTAAAGTAGCGCTTAAACCATTATGATAGACAGTCTCTTCATTTACTTCTCTGGCAAGATCTTCAGGTAAACCATAATATGTATCACCCGTAGAGAATAAACCCGGAACTGTTTCTTCCAGCTCTGAATATACTTCCGCTGTATTATCTCTGAAATAATCCCATACCTTATCATTATCTATTGATGTATCGATAGATAATATTTCCTTATGTATCTCTTCACTCTTAACATAGATGTTACTCTTGATGATTTTTTCATATGCTGTATATGCCTTGGATACAACTTCTTTTTCTTCTTTGGTAGCTGTAAGCCATTTTACTTCATCATCATGAAGACTTGTTATAGGATAGAGAATTCTTGACATTGATCCATAGTTTTCATCAATCTCATCAAGTTTCTTAAAGACATCCTTATTCTGTATATAGGCATAGATACTTCCCAATAAAGCCGTTGAAGCCTCATTCTTATCATCTTCATTAAGTCTTACCTTGACTGCCTTATACGCATTCTGTTCAAACTCTTTGGCAGTATTTAACAATACAGAAGCTGCCGTATCTGATACACCGCTTATTGATGATAAATCCCATTCTGATTTCTTTAAGACATCATATACAGTCGTAATCCCATTATTTCTTAAAGGAGCTGTCTTTATACCCTTCTTACCCTGATTAAGCTCATCCACACTTATTTCCTTAAGTATTTCATTAGCCTTATCAGAAGCTATATTATAGGCCTTTACATTCACATCCATAATAACCATCTCTTTATATTTAAGACTCTTATTAAGTGACTGATTAATGATATCTATCTTCTCTTCTATATTCCTTAATCTATTAAAATCCGGTACTTCCGCATCTTCTTCAATATAATTCTTTGTCTTGGTAATCCTATTTAAGATATCCACATATTCCTGTTCATTATTCTTAAAATCATCAAGATAATTACCGGTATCTATCTTATGAATCTTATTCATATAGACATTTATCTGTTTGACATAACCATCATCATAATAACTTCTGATCTGCTGATAGGCCCTTACACCAAGCTGTCGATCAGCCTTTGTACTCAAGGTATAGATAATCACATTACCGATTAAAGGCTTAACATATTTAAATGCCTTCTCAAGATTATCAGAAGTAAGATCACATACTTCCTTGGCGTGTTCATGTATATTAATAAAATTCTTATACTGATATATTCTTCTGATGGTATCTTCATCATAATGATTTTTATTTACAGACAGTTTTATGTTGTTGATGTTGATAGCTGATTCAGCACCGCTTTTTGAAACGGTCTTTTCCAGTAAAGAATTACAGTAATTATAATGAGCTTCCTTAATATCTTTCTCCAGCTCTTCCTTATCATCAACTATATCCTTAAGATTATTAAAAGCTTCTTCCATCAAAGAAACAATTTCTCTGACATTTTTTATATCACTTCTGATTGTCTTCTCATCCATTACAGATACCTCAATAAACTAATTATAATATAAAGAAAAAAGAGCTAAGCTCTTTTCTCATAAATTAAGTTTTTCTATCAGTGCTTCCTGTAATACCTGAGAGAAATTTACATTTGCCTTAACCGCATAATCGTTAAGCCATTCAGGTATTGTCAGAGTTTTCTTGACAGCTTTATTGTGATACTTTCGCTTATACAGCTCAGGATCTCCCTCAATCAGCATTACAATCTCTCCTGGAAATACTGCCATGATATCATGACATGTGCTTGGCGCAGGGTCATTGAATTCAGGATGGTTCAGACTTGTATCAAGCCATAAACTAAGAACTTCCTTGGCCATCTCCATAGCTTCCTTTTCATCATCCCCTTGAGTAAAACAACCCTCAAGATCGGGAAACTCTACCCAGTAACCTCCAACATCTTTGTCTTCATGAAATACGGCAGGATAATAAACTTTTGACATTGTAATACCTCCTGATACACATTCAATTATACACGTATTAATACGTATCTAATACTTTTCTGATAAAAATAAAAGTCTCTTTCGAGACCTTATTGACTATAGTGGCGACCCCGGGGCGATTCGAACGCTCGACCGTCCGCTTAGAAGGCGGATGCTCTATCCACTGAGCTACGGAGTCAGTGCACTATATATATTAACACTTAAATAATATTTTGTATATAAAATTATTCCGCAATAAATCCATCTGTGAATTTCCATTTGGATTTCCGTTTTCGATAATAAACGGAAATTAGTCTGA
>JAUNIH010000084.1 GCA_030523555.1 Erysipelotrichaceae bacterium | reverse complement strand
ATTTTTTTAATAAATCAAACATTTTAATATTTAGTTCGCAAAGCGAAACCTTTACAAATATAGCACATCCGGATATTAAATCAACATTAATAAATTATCTTATTACCGCTATATCTTCAGTATTCTTTCTTTCCTTGAATACTGCTTCACCTTCTTTTTTGCCTATGGCGATTACCGGCAGTATCATTTCATCTTCAGGTATATCGAAGATCTTCTTTAAACCTTCGCAGTCTCTGATACCCATAATCAGCGTATCATAACCGAGTTCCTTTGCCTTCAGAATGAGATAGGCATTATTCAGACCGAGATCATACGCACCCCAGCAGTCTTTTTCTTCTGACATATTATCAGGACTCAATAATCCTGATAAACCTTTCTTGAAAGTACAGATGATATATGATGCCTTATCAGATGAATTCTGATTGAATGATGGAAGACATTCCTTAACCTTGGCTTTACTTTCAGCAGTATTGGCTACATAGAATCTTGCGGTCTGGGAATTCTTCCAGCTTGGAGACAGCTGTGATGCCTTGATGATTTCCATAATATCATCATTGCTGATATCAGCTTCCTGATACTTTCTGATACTTCTTCTTTCTTTGATCAGTGTAGAAAATTCCATTTTATCTCTCCTTTATTTCATATCTTATATAATGGCTTACAGCCTTATTCTTTTTAAGAATAGGCTTTATATAATCTTTATAGTTTATGCCATTAGGATAAAACTGACTTTCTAGACACAAAGCACTGTACTTATCATAATCCTTACCGTATTTGCCGTTTTTCGCGCTCAGGTAATACGCCGTATACAGATGCATATCCGGTAAATCAGAATAGACATCTAACTGTATTCTGTCATTTCTTAGACTTGCCTGCAGCTTTTCATCCATGTTTTCCCATACATAGTTATTATCAATACCTTTTTCAGTCATCGAAAGATTATCACCAATTCTACGATAATCCGTAAAATCAAAGGCTGTATCCTTAACAGGAAGTACTTCATCTTTGGTAAGTGAATATTCATCTACCGGAGAATATCTGTCAGTATAGATCCTAAGTTCCTGATTGAGGATATTATCATCTCCAAGACATATATATGAATGATTTGTCATATTGAATACAGTATCTTCATCACTTATTCCTGAATATGCCCATGTAAGTGTATTGTTTCTTAACTGATAGGAAACACTTACTTTCATATTCCCTGGAAAACCTTCTTCACCATCTTTTGAATAATAAGACAGTACAATCTCGGTTTCACTTAACGATTCCTTTGTCCATCTTTTAAACGCAAAACCCTTATCTCCACCTCCATGAAGCTGATTATTATTGTCATTCTTTGTTAAATGATATCCTGTACCATTTAAGACAAACTCTGCATTACCTATCCTGTTGGCATTTCTTCCTACAGATGCCCCGATATTGGCTCCACTGTTTAAAAGATAATCTTTCTCATCTTCAAAACCCAGAACCAGATCAGTACCGCTTTTTTTATCAATAAGTTTTACAAGTGTTGCCCCTAAATCAGAGATACAGGCAGTGATATATTCGTTTTCAATTGTATAGATCATATTTCACCTCTTATGACATCATCAGTCTATCATCAAGTTTTTCTTCCTGTGCAAACTGTGAACGGTATAATCCGGTATATATTCCGTTTTTGTTTAAAAGATCAGAATGTGTTCCTTCTTCGACAATTTCCCCGTTGGATACCACCAGTATCTTATCAGCGTTTTTGATCGTTGAAAGACGATGCGCTACGACAAGCGTCGTTCTTCCTTCTTTTAAGGTATTGAGGGAATGCTGGATGAGTACTTCTGTTGCATTATCAAGTGCTGAAGTAGCTTCATCAAGAATAAGTACAGAAGGATTCTTGAGGAATACTCTGGCTATAGACAATCGCTGTTTCTGGCCACCTGAAAGTTTAACGCCTCTTTCACCTATTTCCGTATCAAAACCATCAGGTAAAGACATTACATAATCATAGATATTGGCTTTCTTAGCAGCCGCTATTACTTCTTCTTCAGAGGCATCAAGTCTACCATAAAGGATGTTTTCATAGATAGTCCCCGAGAAAAGAAAGACATCCTGCTGGACAATACCGATATTTTCACGCAATGATTTCATTGATATCTTTTCAATATCTATACCATCAATACTTATCTGTCCGCTTTCCACATGATAGAACTTGGGAAGAAGTGAACAGATAGTCGTCTTACCTCCACCTGATGGTCCTACTAAAGCTACCGTAGTTCCCTTTTTAATATTGAATGATATATGATTCAAAACTTCCGCATCTTCCTTATCAGTATATGAGAAAGATACATCATCAAATTTAATATCGCCATTCAGATTATTATAGTCTTTCGCATCTTCAGAGTCTTCTTCAACCGGTTCATCCATGACTTCTACAAACTTCTCAAAACCGGTAATACCGTTTTCAAACTGTTCCATAAAATTCAGCAGCTGCATAACCGGTGATACAAAGAGATTAATGGAAAGAATAAAGACGGAATAATCACCGAAAGATATCTGTCCATTATATAAATAGATACCACCACTGATAAGACATACCACATTAAACACATCCGTCACAAAGTTGGTAGTGGAATGTAAGATAGCCATTGACCTGTACTGTTTCCTCTTGGCATCCACAAAAGAGACATTACCCTTTTCAAACTTTTCCATTTCCTTATCCGAATTGGAGAAAGCCTTGGTTACTCTTACACCTGATACCGAAGAATTGACTTCAATATTGATTTCAGCCAGCGCTTCTCTGGAAGCTCTTGAAGCATCCAGATGTCTTTTTCTGACATACAGGGCTATTACCAATAGAAACGGTGAACAGCCAAAGATAATCAGTGTCAGATTAAGATTGATATTGGAAAGATAGATAAACGCAAAGACCAGTGCTGATACAGCTGTCAGGATAGTTTCCGGACCATGATGGGCAAGTTCAGCTATTTCAAAGAGGTCATTACCGATTCGTGTCATAATCTTACCTGTTTCGTTATTGTCAAAATAAGAAAAAGGAAGACTTTCTATTTTTCTGAACATTTCTCTACGCATATCGGCCTGCATATAGGTACCACACATATGTCCATAAAAATCAACACAGTATTTCATTACCATTTTGGCAAAATAAACCAGTAGAAGAATTATTCCAAACTTTACTATTTCATTGAATTTCTGATTGGGAATAAAATCATTCAGCATCATTCTGGTAATAATCGGATAAAACATTCCCAGTAAAGAGATGCCCATTGAGCATCCCATATCGACCATAAAAAGTCCCAGATAGTTTTTATAGTAACTGATAAATCTTCTTATCATTATTTCTCCACATAATAAGGATCATCTTTAAACAGTATGGCAATAAGATCCACCAGTACGCCAATACCTAAAAGACCACCGGTAAAGATATACAGTATACCCATGCCGATCTTTCCTTCATAGAATTTATGGGCGCCCAGAACTCCCAGAAACAGACAGAGCAGGAATGATACCCACTTGGATACTTCTTTTCCTCTTCTGTATGAGCGTCTTGATACTCCTGTTCCACAGCGTGGACAGATTCTTCTCACTGAGGGAAACTTCTTTCCGCATACCGTACAGTACTGATAGGCACTGTCTCTTCTTCTGGCGGCTCTATCATATTCATCTATATCAATTTCCACATCCTTCATATCACTCAGACGGAAATTTTCATCATGGTCATCCCTAATGACTTCTTCTGCAGAATAATCCTGTTCAGGAACATCATAGACATTCTCATAGGAATTATCTGTTTCATTATCAAAATAATCCAGTTCTTCGTAATCCTGTTCTACTTCCGGATATACATACTTTTTTTCTTCAGCACTCATATTAACTATTATATTACAAAGAAAAAGTGCAGGAATAATTCCTGCACATAATTACGTTCTCAGTTTATGGATAATCTCATTTATCGTTTTATTATCAGTTC
>JAUNIH010000025.1 GCA_030523555.1 Erysipelotrichaceae bacterium | reverse complement strand
ATAAGTATTTAGTCATTGATGTGTTTTAATGTTTCTTTAATATTATGACAGGAGCAGGCGTTTGCGCAGTGTGCACAGTTACTGCCACAGGAGGATTTTCCTTTTTTCTTGTCTGAATAGATACTGTACGATGCAAGGTAAATAACTGCCAGTAATATTATTGAAACAATGATCGTACCATAGTTTGCGTATATCCAGTTCATGCCTGCTCCTTTCATTCAAATTAAATATCTGTTCTAGATAACTTTGTAGCTTCCTTATATGGTTTTACCAGCATGTATACCATGAATACTGCAACAGCTAAAGCTGCGATTAAACCGATGACATTTAGATTACCTGTAAAGGCATTACCAAACTGAGTTACCATTAAGGCTACCACATAGGCAAAGCCGCACTGATAGGCAATCGCAAAGGCTGTCCATTTAGGGTTGTTCATCTCACGTCTGATGGCACCCATAGCCGCAAAGCATGGGGCACACAGTAAATTGAATACCAGGAAGGAATATCCTGTAACCTGCGAGAAATTAAGGGAGAGTGTCTCGTAGAGGTTGCCAGATGTTCCGTAAAGTATACCCATGGTACCAACGATGTTTTCCTTGGCAACCAGACCCGTAATAGAGGCAACTGCTGCCTGCCATGTACCCCAGCCAAGTGGAATGAAGATAAAGGATACAAGACTGCCGATATTCGCAAGAATCGACATGTTAAGTTCTTCTTCACTCAGCATTCTGAAACCTTCATCTGTAAAACCGAAGTAGGAAGTAAACCATACCAGGATAGTCGATAACAGGATAACTGTACCGGCTTTCTTGATAAAGCTTGAACCTCTTTCCCAGGTTGATCTTAAGATATTGGATAATGTTGGCCAGTGATAGGCTGGAAGTTCCATAACAAACGGAGCCGGATCACCCGCAAACATCTTTGTCTTTTTCAGCATGATACCAGAGACGATAATCGCAGCCATACCTAAGAAGTAGGCACTTGTAGAAATCCATGGAGATCCACCAAAGATTGCTCCGGCAATCATCGCGATGAATGGAACCTTGGCACCACATGGAATAAATGTGGTAGTCATGATGGTCATACGTCTGTCTCTTTCATTTTCAATCGTACGGGATGCCATGATACCAGGAATACCACAGCCTGTACCGACTAACATTGGAATAAATGATTTACCTGACAAACCGAATTTTCTGAAGATTCTATCTAAGACGAATGCGATACGTGCCATATAGCCGCAAGATTCTAAGAATGCCAGCATAAAGAACAGTACCAGCATCTGTGGCACAAAGCCTAAGACTGCACCGACACCGGCGACAATACCGTCGAGAATCACGCCTCTTACAATAGCGCCTGCACCTTCTTCCGGTACATTTAAGGCATTAAGAAGATTTTCTACGAGAACTGGAACACCAGGGATGTATACACCATAATCGGCAGGATCAGGTTCATCGCCTATTTCTTCCAGAGTCTTAACTGCTTCATTATAATCATCAACAGTAGCTGTAACAGTTTCTACAGCCAGTGTTTCTTCATCTTCTACTTCATAGGTAAATTCGGAAGTTGGAACACCGTTTTCTTCAACATAGGCAGTATAGCCATCAACTAATGCAGAAGCATCAGCGTATGCACCAGATACTTCTTCAAACTCTGCGCTGCCCATACCAAACAGATGCCAGCCATCACCGAAGAGACCGTCATTAGCCCAGTCGGTAGCACTTGCGCCGACACCAACCATCGCAAGCCAGTAAACAAGAAACATGATGACAGCGAATATGGGTAAACCGAGCCAGCGGTTGGTAACGATATGGTCAATCTTATCTGATGTCGACATCGAAGCTGTACTTTTTCTTTTATATGAAGATTTGATAACTTCGCCAATATAGACATATCTTTCATTGGTAATGATTGATTCGGCATCATCATCCATTTCTTCTTCAACGAGTTTTATGTCTTTTTCAATATGATCAAGAGTATCTTTACTCAGGTTTAATTTTTCTAATACTTTTTCATCTCTTTCAAAGAGCTTGATCGCATACCATCTCTGTCTTTCTTCAGGTAAGTCGTGAACAGTTACTTCTTCAATATGCGCAAGGGCATGTTCAACAGTACCTGAGAAAGTATGCATTGGAACGGTCTTTGTATCTTTAGCGGCCTTGATAGCTTCTTCAGCTGCTTCAAAGATACCGTCTTCCTTTAAAGCTGATATTTCACATACCTTGCAGCCTAACTGTCTGGATAATTCAGCGATATTGATCTCATCATCATTTTTTCTGACGATGTCCATCATATTGATGGCGATGACTACCGGAATTCCCAGTTCAGTCAGCTGGGTTGTAAGGTACAGGTTTCTTTCAAGGTTTGTGCCATCTACGATATTTAAGATCGCATCAGGTCTTTCATCTATCAGATAGTTTCTGGCAACTACTTCTTCAAGTGTATATGGTGATAAAGAGTAGATACCAGGAAGGTCGGTAATCGTCACATCATCGTGTTTCTTGAGTTTACCTTCCTTTTTTTCGACAGTTACACCCGGCCAGTTTCCCACAAACTGATTGGAACCGGTCAGGGCATTGAACAGTGTTGTCTTACCGCTGTTGGGGTTACCCGCCAGCGCAATTCTAATACTCATAATATTTCCTCCCTTATGGTTAACAATAGTTAACTTATTTATAAAAAAATTATTCTACTTCAATCATGGCCGCATCTTCCTTACGGATAGACAGTTCATAGCCTCTTACAGTTACTTCAATCGGATCGCCTAATGGGGCAACCTTGCGCACATAGACATCGGTCTTTTTGGTGATACCCATATCCATGATTCTTCTTTTGACTGCACCTTCGCCATGAAGTTTAACGACCTTTGCGGTTTCGCCGATCTTCACATCTCTTAATGTTTTCATATCTCTCCCTTTCTAAGTGCTATACCATGATTTTCTTCGCCATTTCTTCAGATATCGCAACTCTTGTATCCTTGACGTTGACAATAATATTGCCGCCTAAGGAATTCATGACCATGATTCTTCCTCCGGTTACAAAGCCAAGATTCTCCAAATGAAGTTTCAGTTCCTGATTTCCGCCGATCTTTTTAATGACATATTCTTCATTAAGGTCAGCATATGCGAGTGGCATCATAATAAGCTCCTTTCCATACAGTTAATCATAGTTAACCTGCATATACTCATTCTAGTTACCTATGGTTAACTTGTCAATAGAATTAAAGGGAATGTGCTATAATTTTTTTAATAACGGAGGCAATAATATGACGATGAAAGAGTCTGGGGAAATGTATCTGGAAACCATACTGATTCTGGAAAAAAGAAACGGTACTGTCCGTTCTGTTGATATTGCCCATGAAATGAACTTTTCCAAGGCGGCCATCAGCAGAGCTATGACCAGATTAAAGAATGATGAATATGTCTCATTTGATGATGAAGGTTTTGTAAAACTGACAGCTAAAGGAAAAAAGATAGCTACCAAGATCTATGAAAGACATAATGTATTATCAGAATTTCTTATGGGTCTTGGCGTAAAGGAAAAGACGGCAATTGAAGATGCCTGCAAGATTGAACATGACATCTCCGATGAAACATTTAAAGCCATCAAGAAAACCTTAAAGAAATAGACAGCGAAAGCTGTTTTTTCTTTTATAATGAATAAGGACTCTATGAAAAAAGTAATAGTAATCGGAGGTGGAGCTTCAGGAATGATGGCGGCATACAGTGCCTCCTTTAATAACGAAGTAATACTCCTGGAGAAAAACGAAAAGCTCGGTAAAAAGATCTTTATTACCGGCAAGGGAAGAGGCAATTTCACCAACTCCTCCAAGATGGATGAACATTTAAAGAACGTCGTATCCAATCCCCGTTTTCTTTACAGTGCCTATAACTGTTTTGATAATGAAGATCTTATGAACCTTTTAAAAGAGGCCGGTATGGAATATAAGATTGAAAGAGGTAACAGGGTCTTTCCAGAAACTGATCACGCCTATGAGATTACGGATGCCTTAAAAAGACTGCTGAAGAAAAACAGGGTTGATATCAGATTAAACAGCGAAGTAAAGGACATTATCGTTGAGGATGATATCTTTAAAGGCGTCATTATAAATAATAATGAAAAAATATATGGAGATGCGCTGATTATGGCGACAGGCGGATTAAGTTATTCATCAACCGGTTCTACAGGTGACGGTTATAAGTTTGCGAAGAAACTGGGACATACTGTTACTGATTTAAGACCTGCCCTGGTGGCGATGAAGGTAAAAGAAAAATGGGTTAAAGATCTGAAGGGTCTGGATCTGAAGAATGTGTCCATAAGTATATATAAGGATAAAAAAGTTATATATAAAGATTTTGGGGAAATGGGCTTTAATGAAGATGGTGTTGATGGTCCAATCATTATTTCGGCATCATCATACTGTGGAAAATATCTTCCTTTAAAGATGTATATCGATTTAAAACCGGCACTTGATAAAGATACACTTGATAAAAGAATATTAAGGGAATTTAATGAAAACCTTAATAAGAAGATTAAGGATGTGATAGGTAAACTCTTACCGATTAAGTTAGGTATGGTGGTACTTGAGATATCAGAGATTGATGAAGATATCCTGATTCATGATGTAACATCAGTTCAAAGAAAAAGACTTCTGGATAATATAAAGAATCTTGAGATGAATCTTATCGAACTCAAATCTTTTGATGAGGCCATAATTACTCAGGGCGGGATATCAGTTAAGGAGATAGATCCTAAGACGATGGAATCAAAGAAGATTAAAGGTTTATATTTTGCGGGTGAAATTATAGATGTGGATGCCCTGACTGGTGGTTTTAATATGCAGATAGCTTTTTCTACAGGATATCTTGCAGGAAAGAGTGTTTAATATATGTTCAGAAAAAGAAATATAGATATGTTAAACGGCAATATTGCCGGGAATATGTTGATGTTTGCGTTACCGATTATGGTATCGGATATGCTGCATATGTTTTATACGGCGGCAGATACGATTATTGTCGGTAAGTTTGCCGGGGAAATACCATTGGCGGCTGTAGGATCTACAGGTTCCTTGTGTTTCCTGTTTGTGGCTTTATTTGAGGGGCTGAGTCTCGGGGTAAATGTCGTTATCGCCAGAGCTATCGGTGAAGATGATAAGGATAAGGTATACAGAGCTGTACATACCAGTGCGGTGATATGTCTTGCGGGTGGAATCCTTTTAAGTGTTATTGCCATCATCTTTTCAAGAAGCTTCTTAAGCCTGATGTCTACACCTTCTTCCATTATTGATTTATCCACTTTATATATGCGTATCTATTTTGGCGGTATTATCTTTACCCTGATTTTCAATTTCGGATCAGGTGCTTTAAGGGCACATGGTGAGACCAGAAAACCGATGATCTTCCAGGTTATAGGTGGTGTACTCAATATCATTCTCAATCTCATCTTTGTGATTATCTTTAAAATGAGTGTTGCGGGCGTTGCCCTGGCGACTGTCATGTCTCAGGCTGCAGCGGCTTTTCTGACGGTAATTACGCTGATGAATGAAGATACATCAATCAGATTCTATCCTGAAAAAATGGCCTATTATCATGAAGAGACCATGGAAATAGTAAAAGTAGGTTTACCTGCAGGTATAACCGGTATCGCTTTTTCTCTTACCAATCTTATTGTGCAGTCATCCATCAATTCTTTTGATTCATCTGTGATTATTGCGGGAAATACGGCTGCCAATAATCTGGAAAACTTTGTCTATATCGGTATTATGGGTTTTGAATCAGCTGTGCTTACTTTCTCTTCACAGTGTTATGGAGCCAGAAAGTATGAACGTATAAAGAAGATCTTCTGGACAGGTATGTTTATGGGGGTTGTGTCGATGGGACTTATTGGATTATGCTGCAATATCTTCAATACACCGCTTCTATATCTGTATACGGATAATGCGGATGTCGTGGAGGCAGGTAAACTGAGACTTCTTTATGTGAGCGGATTTCTGTTCTTAAACGGAATTATCAATATCCAGACCAATTCCATGAGGGCTGTAGGTTATTCTTCAACACCTGCCATTATTACTCTTGTTGGCATAATCGGTGTACGTGTAATATGGCTTTCAACCTTCTTCCCGATGCATCGCGCTTTAGAAGTAGTGTATCTTTGTTTTCCAATATCCTGGGCCATAACGGCAATCATAAACGGCATCGCTTTAGCGATAGTACACCACAGGGTATTGAAGGTTTAGCGCAAAAAAAGGAAATGATTTACCACAAAAACCGGAAATGGATTAAAAAAAGCTCCTAACAGAGCTTTATTTTTATTGTGCCAGTTTTTTGGCTATGATGTCCGCAACTTCCTGAAGTGTGAGTTCATCTTCATCTGTGAAACGTTCATACTTTTCAGAATCGATATCTAGTACTCCGAAACATCTTCCTCCATATATTAACGGGATGACAATTTCGGAATTGGATGCGGCATCACAGGCTATATGTCCTTCAAAGAGATGGACATTTTTTATATTCAGCAGCATCTTCTTTTCAAATGAAGTACCGCATACGCCTTTACCCGGGTCTATAAGGATGCAGGCTACTTTTCCCTGGAATGGTCCTAAGTGGAGCTGTCCTTTCTGATAAAGATAGAAGCCTGCCCAGTTGGTATCTTTTAATGATTCTTTGATTAAGGCTGAGCAGTTGCAGAGGAATGACAGTTTATCCTCAATATCCATAAATGTTTCAATCTGTCTTGCGAGAATATTCATAAGATAATTATAAAATTAAATAGGAAGAATTATTATAAAAATGTAATATCATTATAAAAAAAGAAGGAGATTATAGGATGTACGAGTTTGATCTTAGTAAACCTTACTGTTACTACTTTAATGAAATTTCAAAGATTCCCCATGGTTCATATAATGAAAAGGCTATATCTGATTATGTAGCTGATTTCGCAAAGAAAAGAAATCTGAAATATGTTCAGGATGAAGCGATGAATGTGATTATCTATAAGGAAGCTTCAAAGGGATATGAAGACAGTAAACCTTTACTGTTAGAAGCACATATGGATATGGTCTGTGAAAAAAACAAGAGTTCTGATCATGACTTTATGAAAGATCCACTGGATTTAGAAGTAATTGATGAAGAATGGTTAAGTGCCAGAGGTACAACCTTAGGATCAGATGATGGTTATGGAGTATCGTATATGTTAAGTATTCTTGATGATGATACGCTTGTTCATCCTTCACTTGAGTGCTGCTTCACGGTTGAAGAAGAAGTAGGTATGGGTGGAGTCAGCAGACTTGATACATCCTTATTCAAGGCCAGAAGAATGATATCTTTGGATGGCGGTGGTGAAGTACAGACAGCTACATCTTCTTCAGGAGGCTGCGACGCCATGCAGTATGTACCGGTAAATTATACGGATAACAGTTCAGAAACATATAAGCTTTCTATCAGTGGTTTAAGCGGTGGTCATTCCGGTGGGCAGATTCATATGGAAAAAGGAAACTCCATCAAGACGGCAGTAAGAGTTCTGAAGCTTCTTGAACTAAAGGGTATAAAGCTCAATACCGTAAGTATTGAAGGCGGTTTAAAGCGCAATGCCATCCCTAGAGAATGTGATGTGATATTTACCAGTGATAATGATTATGAAGATATCATCAAATACGCAAAAGAGATTCTAAAGGATCTTAAGACTGAACTGGAATTTTCGGATGCGGGAGTTAATGTTGAAGTAAATAAAACTGATAAGGTTTCCAGACACATGGATGATGAATCTACCAGGAGGCTGATAGATTATATCTATCTTTCTATCAACGGCTTTCAGCATCGATCAATGGCAATTGAAGGTCTTACCCTGGCATCACTTAATATCGGGGTAATACGCACAGAAGATGATAAGGTTGTGATACAGACAATGATCAGAAGTGCTTTATCTTCATATGTTGATGAAATGCTGAATAATATAAAGACTCTGGCAAAGGTCTTTGGTGTAAGTGTAGAAAATAAGGGAAGATATCCCGGATGGAACTATAAGGCTGAAAGTGATTTGAGAATAAAGCTTGATAAGGTTCTTCATGAAGTACTGGGCAAGGAGCTGGTATGTCAGGCGACACATGGAGGTTTGGAGTGCGGTGTATTCGCCTCAATATCTGAAGATATGGATATTGTAAGCTATGGTCCTGTACAGCTCGATATTCATACGCCTGATGAAAGACTCAATCTGCCTTCATTTGATAGAGCCTATAAGGTTTTGGTAAGAATGTTAAAGGAGTGTAAATAATGTTAAAGACAATAAAGGAAAGAAGTTCAATCCGTAAGTATAAGAAGGAAGCTTTAAAAAAAGAAGAAATTGAAGCAGTAGTAGAAGCCGGTTTAAGAGCTCCTACCGCAAGAAATGAACAGGAGATCAACTTTACAGTTGTATCTACGAATAATGTGATCGTTAAAGAGATTCAGAATGATCTTAATCCTGATGCCGATCACAGTTTCTATTATGATGCCCCAACACTTATCTTCTTAAGCGGTAAGGATGATTTCTCATGGAGCCAGGTAGATGCCGGTATTGCGGTTGAAAATATGCATCTTTCCGCCAAAGAGATGGGACTTGGAAGTCTTATCATCGGCTGTATCAGAACTCTGATGAATTCGGAAAAGAAAGAATACTACGCTAAAAAGTTAGGTTTCAAAGAAGGATATTCATTCATTGTATCTATTGCGATAGGCTATCCTGATACTGATAAACCTCAGCACAATTACAGCAAAGAAAATAACGTAAACTATATTGATTAAAAAAGTAAGGAGAAATCCTTACTTTTTAAAGAAACTGAATAACATGTCTTTGAAGAACGGTTCTTCATCATATAAGGCGTGTGAGGCTTTTTCAAAGATATAGGCTTCACATGTCGTATTATCGATGAGTTTTTTCATTTCTTCATACGGCAATACATGATCATTACGGGATATTACGACAAGTATCGGACACTTTATCTTATGAAGATCATCTAAGACATCAAAACCTTCGATTGATTTTAACTGAATCAGAAAATGATCAAATTCTTTCTGAGAGATCTTTGAATAGAACTGTTTCATTGGTTCTATATTATTAGTGATAAGTTCAGGGGTATAGATACTCATCATCATTTCTTCGACAAGTTCTTCAATATTTACTAAAGAAGTATATTTATTCCAGGGAACTGTTGATGTACCTTGTGAACGGGCTACAGTTGAGGCAAGAGCCAGTTTTCTGATCATTTCCGGTTCTTTGATCGCTATAAGCTGAGAAATCATTCCTCCAAAAGACGCGCCAAAAAGATAGATATCTTTCAGGTTTAAGGCTTTGAATACTTCGATATAGTCATCGGCAATATCATCTATTGTGTCACCTTTATTAAGGTTATTCTTGCGGTCAAAGACGTATACTGTGTAATCATTTGTATATAGGGAATAGGCAGCTTCAATCATCATTGAAGACATGATGATAGGAGATAAAGAGATACCTGGTATCATAACCATGGTTTTGTCTCCGTTACCAAACTCTACATATTCCATTTCAATATTATTTATACAGATCATTTTTTCCATATCCTGATTATAAAACTGTTTTAGAAATCAGGCAAAGAAGGGTATGGGTTTGCCTTTTAAAATTAAAAGTAATAGAATTATAAAGTTCGTGTAAACGAATAATTATGGAAAAGACTAGAAAAAAGAAAACTACAGGTAAAACAGTTACCTCAAATAAAAAAAGAACCAGAACAAAGAAACCCAAGGTATTAAGAGAGATAGAAGTAAGAGCGGTAGATTACCGTGAGAATACCATAAATCCTTTTGATGTGCTTGTGGCTATACTTGCGTGTCTGATATTTTTCAGTGCTACTTCTGTATATGATGTAAGAAGAACGAACGCTTTAGAAAAGACAAGTGAAGAAATGATAGTCGAGACCGTTGAAGAAGTTAAAACGGAAAAGAAGTTCTTACATTCAGCACCGGTAAACTATGATGATGTGCTGGCAGAAAAAGAAGCACAAAGGGCTAACAGTTTCACTTACAGCTACACAACTTATTCAACAGCGAACTATGTGCCAAGCGGAAGTATTATTGATGTGGCGATGTCTCAGCTTGGCAATGTAGGTGGTTATCCCTACTGGTCATGGTATGGATTTACTTCATGGGCATACTGGTGTGCAGCCTTTACCTCATGGTGTGCCAATCAGTGCGGATATCTGGACAGTGGTGTCTGTCCAAGATTCTCGGCAGTCGGTCAGGGTGTAAGCTGGTTTATCTCTAGAGGTCAATGGGCTGGAGGATCAGCGATACCGTCATCGGGTATGTATATCTTCTTTGACTACGACTGTAACGGCATGGCAGATCATGTGGGTCTTGTTGCCTCGTGCGATGGTTCAACTGTCTACTGCGTTGAAGGTAACTACAATAATACAGTATCCTGTACATCATATCCTGTCGGACATTATTCCATTATGGGATACGGCATGCCTGCGTATTAAGAGAAAGAAGTAAATATTACTTCTTTTTTTGTACTATGATTATGGTGAAGAATATAAGGGGGACCTTTGAATGATTGAAATGAATATCACAATGAGATCTACTGTTTTAGAGATAGATACCAAGGTTACAGTACTTCTTCCTGAAGACCGTCATAAGACTGAAGATTTAAGGGGTAAAAAATATCCGGTATTATATATACTTCATGGAATGAAGGAAGATTCTTCAAGCTGGCTACATCTTTCAAATATCTTTTTATTATGCAGAGATCTTGATCTGATAGTAGTTATGCCTAGCGGCAATAATTCAATGTATGTCAATCAGGAAAAAGGCCTTGATTACTATACCTATATCGCTGAAGAACTCCCGATGAAACTGAAAAACTTCTTACCAATTACTGATGATGTCGATAAGACCTTCATCATGGGTGAATCAATGGGTGGTTACGGTACAATGAGGCTGGCTTTAGGTTCTCCTGAAAAGTATGGCAAGGCGGTATGTCTTTCAGGCGGCAATATCGTTGGAAAGATAAGTAACAGACAGTCAGAACTTGCGTTTGGTGAAGACAAAGATTATGTCGTTAATTCGGATAATAATCTTTATGTGATTATGGAAAGACTGAGTGGCTATGAAGGTCATATTCCTGATTTCAAGATCTATTGCGGTATGCAGGATTTTGTCTATGATATGAGTGTGGAATTATGCGATAAGATGAATGAATATCTGCCTGAACATTTCAAGGGTGGAGAATTTTCTGATGGTGAACATAATTTCTTCTACTGGAACAGGGTATTACCTGATGCCTTAAGATTCTTTGGTTTTGATGTAAAGGAAAACAGTGTGATCTAAATGGAAAATGCCTATACGATATTCTTGCAGATTGTAAGAATGTTTATGATGATGTCTATCGGTTATTATCTTTACAGAAAGAAAATAACGGATGATAAAATCATATCCGGATTATCGGATATTCTTCTTTATGTGGCTACTCCGGCTACACTTATTGATTCTTTTCAGCAGGAATATACATCTGAGAAGGCTCTTAATCTGATCTTTGCGTTTATTGCGGCTGCAGTTGTATATGTCATAGCCATTGCGATAGCGGAACTTCTTTACAAGAAAGAAGAGAATATTGAAAAGTTCGGTGTAGTCTTTTCCAATGCAGGATTTATCGGTATACCTTTAGTAAGTGGAGTCTTTGGAACTGCAGGTGTCTTTTATGTGGCACCGGTTATCTCGATGTTCAATGTCTTTTCCTTTACCTATGGGGCCTATATCATGAGTAATGACATAAAGGAAATAAATATAAAGAAGATTCTTAAAACACCGGCTATTATTGCGGTATTAACAGGAACACTGCTGTTTATGTTTAAGATTACTCTTCCTGGTCCGATAGCGGGGACGGCCTCATCTTTTGGAGGATTAAATACACCACTGGCGATGATTGTACTGGGTGCTCATATCGCAAGAGGTAATCTGAAGGATATCTTTACCAATAAAAAGGCCTATAAATTATGTTTTGAAAGAGGTGTTCTTATTCCTCTTATTATCGCTGTAATGTTTAAATTTGTGCCTGCTCAGTGGATGGAAGTAAAGACAATATTATTTATTACATTATCAGCTCCGATTGGCGCTTTATCTCCGGTTTTTGCCTCGAAGTATCATCAGGATGCATCATATGCGGCACAGACGGTATGTCTAAGTACATTACTCAGTGTAGTCCTCTTACCGGTGATGATGCTGGTGGCAGATATGATATGGTAAACAAAAAGACTCAATTGAGTCTTTTTAAATATCTGTTATGGTTGTTGAGGAAATAATATCCTGAACATTGCGATGCTTCTTTGTAAGGACAAGCAGAACTGTTGAGGCAAAGAAGACGATGTAGTAGATACTGTAGATTATATAGAAAGCTCTTTCCGGTAGGAATTCAAGCATAATGGTCATAACGTAGATAATGACCGTTGTAAGTACACCCTGTAAAACAAGGATACCGACAAAATCTCTTAGGAAGAGTTTTCTGAATGAGAGATCTTCGTTATCAGTTGATACAACTTTAATCTGTAAGAGTTTCTTTCCTAAAGTCTGACCTTTAGCTGTATACTTTCGGTCTTTTAAAGGTAGAACACAGAAATAAATAGTATAGATAATAATCGCAATGATAGTAGCGATAATTGCCTGATATAAAGGAAGATTCTCTACTGAATTGACTAAGACAAGATCTTTGGCATTAATGGACTGAAAGATCAGTACCGGTATTTCGGCGAATAATGTTGATACATACCAGTCAACCATAAAGGCAAAGAGTCTTTTGATGATATTTTTGAATACTTCCATATTGAATAAGTCTTTCATGTTTTCTCCTATCTGCAAAGTTTGAGCATATACTGTATGAATTCTTCGTAGCTTGTGACATTTATCAGTTCTACAAGCAGTTCTTCATTGGATATTATTTCCGTTACAAAATCAAATACTTCAGCAAATAACGATCTCAAGTCATCTGATATTGCCAGCATGAATACGATGTTTACTCTGTTGAAGTTCCATTTAATAGGGTTAGGATGAATAGATACAGAGATGACTGATCTGTTGGCACACATTTCCATCGGATGAGGCATGGCGATATTGCCATAGGCACTGGATGCGACTTTTTCTCTTTCAAATGTTTTGGTACGGAAATCAGCGTTGATATAACCTTCTTTTTCAAGATCTTTAGTCATTCTGTCAATAGCTTCTTTCTCGTTATGGAAATCTTCGTTGATATAGAAGAATTCTTTTTTAAAAAGCTGGGTAAGTTTATCAGACATATTCTTTACAGCTTTATTATGATGAACTTCTTCAATCATATTGGATACGGAAAGAATATCTTTATTGGTAAAGTAGGTTGATACCATGGTTACAGGGATTGTGCTTTCATTTCTGAAAGGAATGGTCGAAATGATGGTATCGTAGTTTTTATAGTCTGCAAGTTCATTATAGGAAGTTATAACCCCGACACTCAGGATATCATTTTCAAAGACAGACATACATTTATCAACGACATTGCCTTTTTTATAGAAGTACTGAGGACAAAGGAAGAGTACAGATATCTTTGATCTGACGGCATTCTTTTCTTCAATGAGAACTCCGATATGCAAAGCGATATAGGCTATCTCATCTTCTGAAAGCTGTAAGCCTTTTTCTTCTTTGATGATATTGGATATATATACTGATACATCATAGATGAAAGGATACTGATTCTTTATCTGCAGCATCTGCGGATTTCTGATATCAATACCGTTTTCCAGTCTGAACAGCATATTTTTAAGATGCAGACAGAAACGGATTTTAAAGTCATCAGAACCATCAGAATCAATAGTGATACTGAAGGTATTCTTTACACGGTCATGGATGGTATAGAAAAGATCGAAGACTTCTTTACCGACAATTGTTTCAAGATGATCGGCGGTAAGATTGTTGGCGTTGTTTTTAAGGATTCGAGTCATCATCAGAACTGACAGATCGTAGATATCATTTGATGAGAATCTGATATCGTATTTTCTTTCAATTTCATTAGTGATATCAATGATAATGTCTTTAACGTGGGCGTTGACGATAATGTCCTGTTCTCTGCTGATTTCTTCCTTGGTACAGAAACTAGATGATCTCTGCATATTGATGACCAGATGTAAAAGGAAGTTAAGTAATGAGAAATCATCCATAAAGCACATATGGTCAATGAGAGTATTGTTTACACATCTTTTAAGGAAGTTCAGATCATATTCCGGGAAGTATGACTGCGCTAGTTCTAAGGACATGAAACCGTCTACGGATTCATCGTAGATGGTGCGGGATATCATTTTCTTTTTGTTTTCTTCACTTCCTTCAATGGAAGCGATATTGTTTTTGGTTCTGAATACAAGATCATACTGGGTTAAAGAAAGTTTTACCGCACTAAGTTCATTGTTCAATGTAGCAGGAGAAATACACATTTCATTGGCAAGATCATCAAGATCGATACTGCTCTGTTCTATTAACAGTTTTCTTAAGATATATTTCTGTCTTTTTTCCGCGTTCTGTGGGATATCACCGTTACTGTTTTCCAAAAGTTCCAGAGCTTTTTCCTTATCGTTTATCTTGAAACCTTCATGAGAAGAAAGAATGGTTCTTGAAGCTTCTTCATTGATACTGGAAATATATGATTTGATACTTCTTACCGAACAGTTAAAGCGGGTAGCCAGAAAGCTTGCCGTATGATAGTCATCATGACTTATAAGATATTCAAGAAGTTTTATTTCTCTTTCTTTCATATATCAATAGTATACTATCGGGTTATTTTTTCCATTAACTTGTTTTTGCATCCATACAGTGCAAAAGCTGAAATATCAATTGTTCTGTTTTCGGTTGATAATGTGATTGTAGTTAAAAATCGCGGTTTAACACAATATGGAAAGGGGAACTAAAATGGACGCTATTGCAGAATGCATGAATATGATTGCCTATGGCGGAGAAGCTAAGGGTCATGCCTTAGAAGCTATCAATCAGGCCAAAGAAGGTGACTTTGCAGCATGTGAAGAATCTCTTAAGCTTTCTGATGAAGCTTTAACCAAGTCTCACCAGGCACACACCAATCTGCTGTTCTACGATGCTCAGAATCAGGATCTGCAGGTTACTATCCTGATGGTTCATGCGGCTGACCACTTAGGCAGTGCTGAAACTATCAGAACACTTGCGGATGAGATTATCTATCTGATAAAGGAGGTAAAACATGTATAAAATCGCTCTTGTATGTGAAAATGGAGCAAGCACCGGTCTGGTTGTTACAAAGATGATTGAAGCAGCCAATAAAAACGGTATTGAAGCTGATGTAGCAGCTTATCCTTATTCACAGCTTTCAAATCTCGTTGATACCAAGGATTTCATTCTTCTTGGACCACAGCTTGCCTATAAGAAGGCTACATTCATCAAACAGTTTCCGGCACTTGAAGGAAAACTTGATTCGGTTGCTCCGGTTGATTTTGGAATGATGAATGGTGAAAAGATTCTTAACGATACTATCAAAAGAATTGACGAAAAATAATTGAATTAATTTTTAAGGAGATAAAATGGAAAAATTTATTGAAAAATTACAGACATGGCTTATGCCAATTGCCAACAAAATCTCTGAAATGCAGTTCCTTGGAGCATTAGGCGCTACATTCCAGATTCTCTTACCAGTAATCCTCATCGGTTCATTCGCATGTCTGGGTGCGTTCTTGGACATCGCAGCTTGGCAGAACTTTGTAGGATCTACAGGTCTCAACATGGTTTTCATGAAGACTCAGTCTTTATCATTAAGCATCATCGCTTTATATGTTGCGATTGTACTGCCTTATGAATACGCAAAGAGATTATCAGATGATATCAATCCTATCTCTGCAGCTGTAGTATCATTCATGGCTTTCCTGATGGTTACACCTCATGAACTCTATACTGCATTACCTACTACATGGTTTGGTTATCCAGGTTTATTCGGTGCAATGATCGTTACTTATCTTGTTGTAAGATTCATGAAACTCTTAATCGACAAGAAAGTTTATATCAAGATGCCTGCAGGTGTTCCAGCATTCGTTGAAGCTTCATTCAAATCTATCGTTCCAGCAGTTCTTGTAGCTGTTATCGCTATGACAGTTGAAACCTTAATGGAAGGTACAAGCTATGGTTCAATTCACCAGGTTATCTACTCTCTGGTTCAGACTCCATTACAGAGCTTAGGTCTTACATTACCTGCATATCTGTTTGTTCAGATTCTGTCTACTCTGTTCATGTTCTGTGGTATCCACGGTAACTCCATCTTCTCTATCATCACTCCACTCACAATGGCTGCGAGTGCACAGAACCTGGAAGCTTACGCTGCAAACAGCGCATTACCTAACATCATCACATCTTCATTCTCAGTATTCTGCCAGCCTGGTGGTATCGGATGTACATTCGCTCTTGCCTTCTTACTGGCTTTCGCAGCTAAGTCAAAGAGACTGAAGACTTTAGGCAGAATGTCTGTTGTACCAGCTATCTTTGGTATCAATGAACCACTGATCTTCGGTATTCCAATTCTTCTGAACCCAATGCTGTTTATCCCTTACGTATTAAGCCCAATCGTATGTACATGTACTTCATACTTCTCAATGGCTTTAGGCATCGTTCCTCGTCCTACAGGTGTTGAAGTTAACTGGACTATGCCTCAGTTCGTATCAGGCTTCTTAGCTCAGGGCTGGCAGTCAGTTGTATTACAGATCGTTAACGTTCTGATTACTGCTGCTATCTGGTATCCATTCTTCAAGATGGTTGACAAACAGATCACTGAAGAAGAAGCTGCTGCTGAAGCTGCTGCTGAAAACAACTAGTCTATCAATCCAGGGAGGCAGTTGCCTCCCTTTATTTTTAAGGAGTTAATTATGAAATACGAACATTTATTCAGCCCTATCAAAATAAATAATACGATGCTGAAAAACCGTATTGTAGCAGCCCCTGTCGGTGAAGAATACAAAGACAAGGCTCTTGGTGGTGCAGCTCTAGTTGTATGCGGTCATACAATTGTTGAAGAAGGTAGATCAAGTTTTGCCTCAGGTAATGAAAAATCAGCTTTCTATAAATATGAAGTTGAACGAACAAGAGAAAAGATCAGAGTATGTCATGCGGGCGGTGCCAAGGCTTCCATTGAAATATTCCATGCCGGCTTATATGCCAGAGTAAATCCTGGTGATCATGCCTGGGGTCCATGCGCCTTCACAAGAGATGATGGCGTTGAAGTATGGGCTTTGGATGAAGAAAAGATGGAATATATCGCTGATTTATATGCGAAAGAAACCCTTGAAGCCAGAAATCTCGGCTTTGATGCAGCGTTCCTGCATTTTGGCCATGGATGGCTTCCTGCCCAGTTTATTTCACCTTTATTCAATCACCGTGAAGATGAATACGGCGGTTCTATTGAAAACCGTGCCAAGTTCCCTTTACTGATTTTAAAGAAAATAAGACAGGCAGTAGGTCCTGGTTTCATGCTGGATATGCGAATCTCCGGTGAAGAATGCGTACCGGGTTCAATCAAATTTGAAGATACTCTGGCTTTCATCCTGATGGCTGAAGAATATATCGATTCTGTACAGATTTCCGCAGGTCTTGATATCAACCATGAAGGTAATGCGAGACTAGTGGCAATGAACTATGTTGAACATATGCCTAACCTCAAATGGGCTAAAGTAGTTAAGGAAAAGGCTAAAAAGATCAAGGTATCTGTAGTCGGTTCTGTCAATACCCCAGCTGAAGCTGATCAGATTATTAAAGATGGCTTAGTGGATTTTGTGGCGTTTGGAAGAAGCTTCAATGCCGATCCATACTGGCCTAGAAAGGCGATGTGCGGACATGATGAAGATATCACACCATGCGTACGCTGCAATCAGTGCTATCACATCACTACCAACAGAAGAAATGTCGGCTGTACGGTAAACCCTAGATATCATAATGAAAATATCATTTCCGCTAAAGTTGAAAAGACCGATACACCTAAGAAAGTCGTTATTATCGGTGCCGGTCCTGCAGGTATTCAGTGTGCATTAACCGCATCTGAAAGAGGACATAAGGTTATCCTCTTAGAAAAGAATTCTGAAGCCGGCGGTACAATGAAACTCATCTCCAAGGAACACTACAAAGCTGATATCGCTTATTACTGCGATCATATCGTCAATAAACTGAAGAGATCAGATGTTGATGTAAGATACAACTTTGAAGCTACCCCAGAAAACGTTAAGGAATTAAATCCTGATGCGCTGGTAATTGCGGTAGGTGGATATCCTCTGGTATTACCTATTAAAGGTGTTGATAAGAAACATGTCTATACCTATGAACAGGTTATCGGTCATGAAGATATGTTAGGAGATAAACCGCTGATTGTCGGTGGTGGTACTATCGGTACAGAAATCGCCATTGAATTATCAGACCTTTATCATAAGGATGTCACGATTGTCGAACTTACTGCCAATCTTGCCCCACAGGCCAATGCCTTATACAAGATTGCCTTAAGACACAAGTATGAATCTTTGGAAAAACCTCTTACCATCAACCTTGAATCAAGAGTTGAAGAAATAAGAGATAATGATGTTCTCGTAAAGATGAAAGATGGCTCAGTTAAGGCTGTTGAAGCTGACTGTGTAATTCTATGTACAGGTGTCAGATCCAACCGTAAACTCGCTGAAAGCTTCTATGGAATTACTCCGGAAACCTATGAAATAGGTGATGTTGTAATGCCTAGACTTATTCAGGAAGCCAACTTTGAAGGTAGAGGCGTAGGTCAGAATATCTAATATTTATTTATTAAACATAAGAATGAGGCAGTTAACCTGCCTTTTTCTTTACCTCTAAAATTCATTTATATTTCAGATGGGATATCTTTTCTGTTCTATAAAATATAGTTATGGAAAACATGACCATAAAGGAAGAAGAATTCTATAAGTATCTTAAAAGATATCTCATTCTTACAGGTATAGAAATAAGAAACAAAATCAGTATAGATGATTTGTGTAAAGAAAGAAGAGATCTCGGTCTTTCTTTTGGTAAGGAAGAAGAACTGATAAAAGATATCCTGATTGATTTTGTCTTATATAAAGATAATAAGGCTGTTGCAGGTATTGAGATAGTAGATGAAAAAGAAGAACTTAACAGTACAATAGGTGAAAGAACATTAATAGATTATCTTTTCTCCAGAATGGGTTATGAATATTTCAGGATAACTGACCTAGATAAACTTAATGAAGCAGCTAAGACAGTCCGAAAGAAAACACTTGAATCACTGAAGAAAGCCCGTTAGGGCTTTTATTTACGTGTTATGAAAGAAAGATAATCGCCAGAATTATCATTCCTAAAGCTATCCATTTTCTTATAGAGAGTTCTTCTTTGAAGATGAAATGACCTACCAGAGTGATGGATGCGATTGAACCTACTGATACAATCGGGTGGGCGATAATTGAAGGTACGGTATTTAATGCCAGCATCATCATTCTTGCAGAAAAATAGTTTGGTACACCTATACCAAGACCATAAAGTATTTCATATTTTGAGATACTTTTTTTCTGGATGATGACAATGATGAATGAAAACAGTAAGGCAAAACAGAAGTTCAGTAAAAGAAACTGATCTTTGTATAAAGGATTACCGAAGTAGTTATATAAAGATACCATTGACTCGGTCATACCTGAGGCAAGCAGATTTATGATGAGCCATTTTCTTGAAGTGACAAGTGAGCCTGAGCCTTTTTCAAAGTAGATAAGGATGATACCAAGTAAGGCAATAATGATACCTGTTCCCTGTTTAAGATTGAATACTTCATTAAAGATAAAGAAGGATATCAGCAGTGCTACAATAACTCCAAGCTTGGCAAATACCGTCTGCATGACCACGCCATTCTTTGATATATCATGTGCTGATACCAGAAATGATGCGAGGTACATGAAGCCTGAAAATATTCCAAGATATAAAGAAAAAGATGATTCCTTATTTATGATCGGGATACCATTGAAATATAAACCGCATATTACACAGACGATATAATTCACCATAAACATCGCTACAGTATTCTTTATACTGCCGCTGGCTTTTTTAAGGATGATGGCGATAGTAAGACTGCATAAAATACTTAATAAAAGATAAATCATGATTCCATTCTAATACAAATATATATAATGAATGTATATCAGGTGTATAAAGGGGATAATATGTCAGGGATTGTAGTAGTTGGTGCAGTATTTGTTGATATCAAAGGCTTTCCGGAAGCTGCCTATATTCCTACCGGTAAAAATGCCGGAAGAGTGGAATATGTTCATGGCGGGGTAAGCAGGAATGTGTGCGAAGACTTGTGCAATATCGGGATTGATACGACTTACCTGAGTGTTGTGGATGATAGCGCACTGGGTAAGGAAGTTATAGAAAGACTTAAAGAAAAAAATATCAATACAGAATATATAGACGTTAAAGAAAACGGTATGGGTACCTGGCTTGTGGTCTTTAATGAAGAAGGCGATGTGGCAGGATCAATATCACAAAGACCTGATATAACATCCATTGATGAAGTACTTGATAAGTATGGAGATGAGATATTTAAAGACTGTGACAGTGCGGTAATTGAAATCGATATGGAAGAAAAAACTGTTGATAAGATTATCGCATTATGTAAGAAATACAATAAGAAACTTTTTGGTGTCGTATCCAATATTCAGGAAGTAATCAAAAGAAGAGAACTGGTACAGAATTTAGATTGTTTTGTGTGTAACCAGCTGGAGGCATCTTTATTTTTCTCCAAATATATTCAGGATTTAGGTATTAAAGAACTCGAAGTTGCCTTAAAAGAAAGAGTAATGGCAGCCAACATTAAATCGATAGTTGTGACGGCGGGAGATCATGGTGCAGTATATGCCTCAATGGATGGTGACAGTGGTATAGTACCGGCAAGAACCGTAAAGGTTAAAGATACGACAGGGGCAGGAGATTCTTTCTGTGCGGGAGTTGCGGCAGGTTTAACCTATGGCTGCAGTTTAAGGGAAGCAGTAGAGATAGGCACACGTATCGCGTCAAGTGTTATTGTGACTAGAGAAAATGTCTGTCCAATCTTCAGAAGTGAAGAACTTGGATTAAAAATTGAAAAAGAATAATAAACGAATCATATCCTTAAGGGTATGATTTTTTCTTGTGATAGAATGAAACTATAAAGACAAGGGAGTTATAATTTATGCCAGCAAAGAGTAAAACAGAAGAAAAGAAGACTGTTGAAAAGAAGAAGACCGTCAAAAAGACTGCGGAAAAGAAAGTAACAGTAAAGAAAGCTGTTGCGGAAAAGAAACCTGCGGTAAAAAAGACAGCGGAAAAGAAAACTGCTGATAAGAAAAAACCTGCAGAGAAAAAGGTAACTGAAAAGAAACCGGCAGTAAAGAAAACTGCTCCAAAAAAGACTGCTCCAAAGAAACCTGTGGCAAAGAAGAAAACTGCACCTAAAAAGGCAGTTAAAAAAGAAGAACCAGTAAAGGTAGAAGTTGAACAGACAGAAGTAATGGAAGATGTTCCGGTAGTTGAACTTATTAAAGAAGAAGTTTATGAATCACCTAGAAGATCTATCGCTTTTATCGGTTCTGAGTGTTATCCGTTTGTAAAGACGGGTGGTCTTGCGGATGTTATGTCAGCTCTTCCTAAGGAACTGGCTAAACAGAACTGTGATGTAAGAGTTATTCTTCCTAGATACAGATGTATTAAAGAAGAATGGCAGAACAGGATGATTTTTGCGGGTGATTTCCAGATGGACTTATGTGCTGATGGAAGATCATACTATGTAGGCATAATGGAATATATCAATGATGGAGTCGTATATGATTTCATTGATAATGAAGAATTCTTCTCTTATGGAAGTCCATATACTTCAATTATCAATGATATCCCTAGATACCTGTTCTTCTCTAAAGCTGCGTTAGCCGCTTTGAATTATCTTAACTGGACACCAAATGTCATTCATTGTCATGACTGGCAGACAGCTATGGTTCCGGTATTCTTGAAAGAGATGTTCCAGAATACACCTATTGCTGATGCAAGAACAGTATTCACTATTCATAATTTAAGATTCCAGGGAATCTATGATATTGATACCTTCAGATACTGGACAGGTTTACCAACATATGTGCTGGAAAGCGATATGTGCAAGGTCTATAACCGTGATGTGAATATGTTAAAGGCGGGTGTTGCCTATTCTGATGCGGTGACTACTGTTTCCAATACCTATGCGGGAGAAATTCAGTCTAGAGAATACGGTGAAAATCTTGAAGGACATCTTCAGTTTAATTCATATAAATTAAGAGGTATCGTAAATGGTATCGATTATGAAATATGGAATCCTAAGACTGATAATCTGATTGCGGCCAATTATGACGCTGATGATGCGATTGAAAAGAAAAAGATCAATAAGAGAGCCTTACAGGAAGAGTTAGGTTTAGAAGTAGATGATGGCAAGATTGTGATCGGTCTTATTTCAAGATTAACTGATCAGAAGGGTCTGGATATCATCAATATGATTATTCCGGATATCATGGATGGTCATACTCAGGTTGTAGTATTAGGATCAGGTGATCCATATTATGAGAATTCATTCCGTCAGTATGAAAATGAATACAAGGGTAGTTTCTGTGCCAATATCATGTATGATGAGGCAAGATCACATAAGATCTATGCCGGTGTTGACTGCTTCTTAGTACCAAGTGCGTTTGAACCATGTGGACTGACACAGCTTATTGCGATGCGTTATGGATCTTTACCAATCGTCAGAGAAACAGGTGGTTTAAAAGATACAGTAGAACCATACAACGAGGTTTATAACAGTGGTAACGGCTTCAGTTTTGACCGTTATGATGCGTGGTTATTATATGATGCGATCAACCGTGCCAAGACCTTATTCTTCACTAACCGTTACAGATGGGATGAAATGGTTATCAGAGATATGTACAAGGATGTTTCATGGCCTAGATCTGCAGCCTTATACAAAGACCTCTATCTTGAACTGACACAGTGGTAATATGAAAGTCTATATAATCAGACATGGAGAAACATCCGCCAATAAGATGGGTGTTTTTCAGGGTTGGACTGATCTTGAGCTGAATGAATCAGGTGTTTTTCTGGCTGCAGAAACAGGTAAGGCCTTAAAGAAAGAAAATATCCGTTTTGATGTGTGTTATTCTTCACCTTTAATTCGAGCCAAAGAGACCGCAAGACTGGTGCTTGAAAACAGTGATAATGACTGTCCTGTGATCTATGATGAGCGTATCAAAGAGATCAACAACGGTGATTATGAACTGGCAAAGATAAAAGGTGCTGAAGGCGAATTCAAGAAGTTTGTGGATGGCTGGATGAGCGAGGGTTTTTCTGTAGGAAGATTTCCCAATGGTGAATCGGCAGAAGATGTGATTAAGCGTACCCAGGAATTTCTTTTTGAACTTATAAAAAAAGATTATGACAGTGTTCTGATCTCTACCCATGGGGCAGCTTTAAGAGCGATGCTGAATTTCCTGTATGAAGATAAGAACTATTTCTGGCATACCGGTGTTCCCTATAACTGTGCTGTAAGTATTATTGAAAGTGATGGGGAAGATATAAGACTTCTTGAAGATGATAAGATCTATTATGATCGAAAATATGTAGTAGATAACTACAAGTAAGGAAAATAATTATGGAAACAAATGAAAAGGAACTTGAAGTTCTGGATAAAATGGCGATTGTCGATGCCCTGTATGGAAGTGTTCCTCAAACGATGACACTCGAAGAAGCCAGGGAAGAAAGATTAAAAGAATTAATTCAAAAATAAGACACTGCAATGCAGTGTCTTTATTGTTATTTATATTTTTTTGCTGCCTCTTTATGATACTTTTTCATGAATTCCACCATGGATTGAGGACTTAAGATGACAGCGTCTTTTCCGAATCTTTTGAAGTAGGTTCTTATCTGGTTTAATGAACATTCAAAGCTGTAGACATCATCTTCAATAGAGATATATGGTGGTCTGTTGAGATAGATATCCTTATACAGCTGTTTACCATATTCACTAAGACGTACTCTGGTGATTTCATTTTCATTGATCTGATAGGCAAACTGAGGACCATTAGAAATCATCTTTTCAAATGTCTTTACAGTATTTTCATCAAATGATGTTTTCTCGTTGATGATTTTGATGTTCTGAATGCGGGACATGTGATAGGATCTTGTCTTTCCTTTTTCATCATCTATGGCAAGAAGATAATTGAAAAGTTCTTCTTTACTGGAAGATATGGCATATGGAGAAACAGTCATATTCTTTTCTTTACGGGAGAGACTCAGATATATCTTCTTATGATTACTGATTGCTTCTTCGATTATTTCAAATCTTTCCTTAAAGATTATTCTTTCTCTTTTATCTCTTGGCAGATGCGCATATGATGCCAGCAAAGCTCTTATCCATCCGGATAAAGAAGAACCTTTAAGCAGGCAGTTTTCTATATATTCAAAAGTACCTGAAGATCTTCTCGTGGGTTTCATGGATATCGTTACTTCAGCTTTTTTACTTTGAAGATTGAGGTTTGTTTTTTCTACATAGGAAAGAATAGATGAAGATATACTATCCGCCTTATAGTCTTTGATATTGTTTTCTAAAAGAAGATTATGTATGTATTCATAGGTCTTTGAATTGTTGTCGGAATATGTTTCATAGTAGTTTACTATAAGGGTATTTAGAAACTCATTTTTATTGAGTGTTCCATCTTTCTTATAGAATTCAAAGAGTTCCATATCCTTTAACAGAATCTGATATACATCACCTGGAATATAGATTTTTATTTTTTCTTCCATAATACTTACCTGCACACTATTAGTGGTCTTAATATAAGATAATTATATCATTTAATAAAGGATATTATTTATAAAATGGTGGTCATAAATACAAATTAAGTGAAGATTTTAATATGGGTATATCTGTCATATTATGAATGTGTCGGGAGATGGTTCCCGATGGACATGATAATTCATATCGCAATGTGTTAACCCGGTGAATAATATGAATACCATCATACCGGGAAGGTGCTTGTAAAAACATGGTGATGTACCTTGAGGGATACCTTAAGGGAAATCATTCCTGAGAATATTGAATAAACAGGAAGACATGTAAAAGTGTTCCATGTGAGTGCCTGTGCCAACATGTTTGTGTGTTAAACCACGGTGCATCCGTTTCCGCAATTGACGCTCCTTCGAAAGAGGAGAAAATGCCTGGAGAGGTAGGGACTGGTAATCCTTACAAACCCAGGTAGACCAAACAAGGAAATCGGCCAGATGCAGTATCGAAAATATACTGTATAAGGGTGCAGCCGGTGATGTGCTAAACGGCTGAAAAATACAGTCTGAATGGCTTGTACATCTGCCGGGAAATCCGGTTGCGGTTCTTTGATCTATTGATCATCGGGCAGATAGTCCTGGGGTCGCTCCCCTTGGCTCAGTCTGTCTGCCGCATGGGTGAACAAACACACAAGCAAAAGCGAGGTAGAGCGAAGGCTCAGCACGTTACGATATGAATTATCATGAAGGAGGTATCGGAATGAATTACGAGGGAATGATTGTCAAATATAAAAACTACGAACTTCTTGAGGAACATAGTCACAAAAAATACTATTGTTTCCTTGCGTATCCTAATGGGAGAGAAATACCGGTATATTTTAACGGAGTCCGCGAGTATGATAAAGCTCATACCGGTAGAAAACTAAAAACGATTCTTAAAAAATATGTTGATCATCTTCCTTATGCGGAAGATAAACAAACATCAATGAGAAGACCGTTAGATATAGTTGAAATTATATAAGGTGTAGGGGTTTGCACCTTTTTTAATTGAATTTGGTGAGAAAGTTGCACCTTTTTTAATTTCAGCTGATTTTTTAAGGGATTATGACATTTCTT
>JAUNIH010000024.1 GCA_030523555.1 Erysipelotrichaceae bacterium | reverse complement strand
AAGATCTGTGCTAATATTAAAGAAAAATTGGGACAAAATCGCTTTGGATTCACACCTTTTAATGAATATTCGTTATGGTTTTACAGTAGATTGACATTTATATGTTATGATTCAAGAGATGAAAAAAGAATTTGAAAAGATTAAGGTTATAGTCTGTGATATTGATGGAACTATTGTAGATGAGACAAGAGAGATTCATCAGGTTACTGTTGATAAGATCAATGAATTAAGAGATATGGGTTATGTCTTTGCCCTGGCATCAGGAAGACCGGTAAGAGATCTTCTTGATAAATATGAAGAATGGAAAGTAGACAGACAGTTTGATTTTATTATTGGACTTAATGGTGTTGAACTATATGACAATAAGACCGGTAAGACTGAATCATATAAGATGTTAAGAAAAGAATGGATAAAGGATATCATTGGGGAGATGATATCGTTTGATCCTGTTATAGGAATGTATGTGGGTAATGAATACTGGTGTTCATTGAGAACGGAAAGATCAGCTTTTTCAGCGTATAAGAGCAGACGTACATTTGCGGCTAAGGAACTGCCTGACTTTTATGTAGAAGACCGTGGAGGCATCATGTTCCGTATGAAGCTTGAGATTATGCCGGAAGTAGAAAAGGTACTGGATAGAATAAACAGCGAAGAAAGAGGCTATAAGGGATTCAAGACGCAGACTGATCTTGTAGAATTTGCCAACGCTGAGGCCAATAAGGGATATGCGTTAAAGATGTTCTGTGATAAATACGGTTATGAACTTGATGAATGTCTGGCCTTTGGTGATACGACAAATGATAACGAGATGCTGAAATGCTGTCATGGGGTATGTCTTAAAAACGGGTCTGATGACACCAAGGCATGTGCTGAATATATTACCGATAAGACAGATAAGGAGGATGGATTTGTCGATTTTATCGATAAATACGTATTGAATAATGATTAAGGCGATATTTCTGGATTTTGATGGAACTCTGTTTTCCCATACAAATGAATGCGTTCCTGATTCTACAGTAGAAGCTGTAAAAGAATGTCAGAAGAAGGGTATTAAAGTATATAACTGTACCGGAAGATCAAAGACAGAAATGACCTGGTTTGATATAAAGGGTATTGAATATGATGGACAGATCTTATCCAATGGGCAGGTTATTCTTGATAGAAACGGCGAAGTTCTCTATGAAAATCCTATTAAGGGAGAACTTTTAGAGAAGATGAAAGAAATATATAATGCGAAAAAACAGACCATCTACTTTGTATCCAATGATGATGTTTTTATGAATGTCTATACGGATACGGTTAAAAGAGTACAGGCTGCTGTATCTTCAGAAGTACCTGAGATAAAGGAATATCATGATGAATCAATATATATGGCTTCGGCTTTCTTTGATACAGATGAGGAAAAAGATGCGCTGATGGCTTTAAAGGAATATGGTGAAGTAACGGTATGGCATGAAGGAGCTGTTGATATCGTACCTAAGGGTACTACCAAGTCTTCAGGTATTGATTTTATCTGTGAAAGATATGATATAAATCCTGAAGAAACCATGGGCTTTGGTGATGGTGAAAACGATATAAGTATGTTAAGAAAGTGCGGTATCGGTATAGCTATGGGTAACGCCACAGATGAAGTAAAAGAAATTGCCGATTATATAACCGACAGTATAGATGATGATGGTTTATATAAGGCTTTAAAGAAATATAATATTATATAAATATTTTTATTATATAAATAATAAATATTATCCATATTAAGATAATGGGTATGGCATAATACCATTTCTTTGGTTTACCATCAGCCCATATGTTTTCTGACTGTATCCTGCATTCTTCATAGATATCTTTGGGGATGAGCTTTAAGGTAATTGTTATGAGTAAAGGCAATATGATAAGGTCATCAAGATAACCAAGTACCGGTATAAAATCAGGGATAAGATCTATTGGTGATAAGGCGTAGCCTATTGTGATGGCTGCAGATACTTTGGCAATTAATGGTGTATCAGGATGTTTCAGACTGAGAAAGACAGCAGGAACATTCTTTTTTATTTCTTTTACTTTTTCTTTGAATTTATCCATAAAAATATTATATTCTTTACAGTTAAACATATAGATTAAAACAGTCTAAAAAATTATAATTATAAAGACAGGAGAATTTAATTATGAATATTACTAATGATATCAGGTATGTTGGTGTTAATGACCATAAGGTAGATCTCTTTGAAGGTCAGTATGTAGTACCTAACGGTATGGCTTATAACTCTTATGTGATTATGGATGATAAGATTGCCGTTATGGATACAGTTGATAGAAACTTTACTCATGAATGGCTTGATAATATTGCGGGTACTGTAGGAGACAGAAAACCGGATTATCTCATTATTCAGCATATGGAACCGGATCATTCTGCCAATATCATGAACTTTATGAAGACTTATCCTGAAGCGATAGTTGTTTCTTCAAGTAAGGCCTTTACGATGATGCAGAATTTCTTCGGTACACAGTTTATAGATAAAAGAATTGTGGTAGGAGAAATGGATACCTTAAGCTTAGGTAAACATACACTGACATTTGTAACAGCACCAATGGTACACTGGCCAGAAGTAATTGTTACATATGACAGTACTGATAAGGTTCTGTTCTCAGCTGATGGCTTTGGTAAATTTGGAGCTTTGGATGTAGAAGAAGACTGGGCTTGTGAAGCCAGAAGATATTACTTTGGCATTGTGGGTAAATACGGTGCTCAGGTACAGGCTTTATTAAAGAAGGCTGCAACTCTGGACATACAGACTATCTGTCCATTACATGGACCTATCCTTAAGGAAAATCTAGGATATTATCTTGGCTTATACAATACCTGGTCAGCATATGAAAGTGAAACAGAGGGAATTCTCATTGCCTATACATCTGTATATGGTAATACCAAGAAAGCCGTTGAATTATTGGCTGAAAAACTGAAAGCCTATGGTGCACCTAAAGTTGAAGTACAGGATCTCGCAAGATGTGATATGGCTGAAGCTGTAGAAGATGCCTTCAGATACAATAAACTGGTACTGGCTACTACTACCTATAATGCGGGAATCTTCCCGTTCATGCAGGAATTCATCAACCACCTTACTGAACGTGCATATAAGAATAAGACTGTTGCGATGATTGAAAACGGATCATGGGCTCCTATGGCAGTAAAGACGATGAAGTCAATGTTAGAAGGTTCAAAGAATATCACCTATATTGAACCAACTGTTACCATCAAGTCAGCATTAAATGATGAAAGTAAGGCTCAGCTTGATGAAATGGCAAAGGAACTGACTAAGGAATATACCCAGCAGAACAATGAAACTGCCAATAAGAACGACCTTAATGCCTTATTCAATATCGGTTATGGTTTATATGTAGTGACATGTTCTGATGGAAGAAGAGATAACGGATTAATCGTTAATACTGTAACGCAGATTACCAATTCTCCTAACAGAGTAGCGGTATGTATCAATAAACAGAACTATTCTCATCATGTCATTCAGCAAAGCGGTATGATGAATGTCAACTGCCTATCTGTTGATGCGCCATTCTCCGTATTTGAAAAGTTTGGTTTCCAGTCAGGCAGAACTGTAAACAAATTTGAAGGAGATACCCTTACAAGATCTGATAACGGTCTTGTCTTTCTGACAAAATATGTCAATGCGTTCATGTCCTTGAAGGTTGAACAGTATATTGATATGGAAACTCATGGTATGTTTATCTGTACGGTAAGTGAGGCAAGAGTATTATCTGATAAGGAAACAATGACCTACACCTACTATCAGAACAACGTCAAACCTAAACCTGCAACAGAAGGTAAAAAAGGTTATGTCTGCAAGGTCTGCGGATATGTCTATGAAGGGGATGAACTTCCTGAAGACTACATCTGTCCATTATGCAAACACGGGGCAGCTGATTTCGAGGAGATTAAATAATGAAAACATTAATAGCTTATTTCTCACATGAAGGTGAAAATATCGCCAACAGTGAACTGGTTGTCTTAGAAAAAGGCAACACCGAAAAACTGGCAGAAAAGATTGCCGCTTTAACAGGCGGGGACTTATACAGAATCATTGAAGCTGTACCATATCCTAGAGACTATATGTCATGTAACCAGAGAGCCAAAGTTGAATATGACAACTATGAAAAACCTGCATTAAAGGATCCTATCGGACCTGATATGTCGCAATACGATAAGGTCTTTTTAGGCTTCCCTGTATGGTACAGGTCATTCCCTAGAATCATCGCAACATTCCTTGATAAATATGATCTTACAGGCAAGACCGTATATCCATTCTGTACCAATGATGAAGAATTCTTCGGTTTATCATTATGGGAACTTGAAGGTGTACTTCACGGCGGAAATGTCAAGGAAGGACTTGTCGTAAGAGGTGTCAATGTAGATACCTGTGATGAACAGGTAAAGAAGTATATTGATAATCATTAATTAGAGATCCGGTTAAACGGATCTTTCTTTTATATAGAGTTTCATGGAGATATGTTAATATTTTAAATATGGATAAGAAATATAAAGGACTTGTAGTCTGTGATATAGACAATACACTGGTTGTTAAACATGAACCTCTGACTGCTGCCTCTAAAGAAGTAATTGATGAACTTAAAAAAGAAGGGTGGTTATTTGGTTTAGCCAGTGGAAGAGCTGTATATCAGGTACATGTTCTGGAAAAACAATGGGATATAAAATGTGATCTTATTATCGGCATCAATGGCTGCGAAATGTATGATGGTTTGGATGATAAGTTTGAGATGCTGTATGATATGAAACCGGAATGGGTTAAAGAAGCTATCGATATCATGAAAGATTTTGATACGACACCATGCCTGGCAATTGGTGAAAAATGGATAAGTAAAAATACCGGACCTGATGCCTATCTGTCCAAGAAATATCTTAAGGAAGATCCCAATCTTATCGTTACAGATGATTTATCACCATATATAGGTGAGCCTGTATCAAAGATATGTTTCAGGACCAAAGAAGAAGATATGCCGGAAATTGAAGCACACGCAGTTCAGTTTAAGAATGATAAATATAAAACGGTTAAGACCGAAAAGAACATGTTTGAATTCTGCAATATCAATGCCTCCAAGGGTAATCTCATGAAGATATTCTGTGACAGACATAATATAGATTTAAAAGATGTCTGGGCCTTTGGTGATATGTCTAATGATATTGATATGATTGAAATGGCAGGTAATGGGGTATGTATGCTGAATGGTTCAGATGAAACCAAGGCGGCTGCTGACTATATAAGTGAAAAGACTATCAATGATGATGGTTTTGCCTACTTTACAAGAAATCACATTCTATGAATGAAAGACAGAGAAAAATAATTGTTGAACTATCTTCTAAGAAGATGCCTTATTATACTTCGCAGTATCTTGCGGAGATTTTAAGAGTATCTTCAAGAACCGTCAAGAGTGATATGTTCTATGTCGATGAAGAGATTAAAAAGTATGGGGCCAAAATCATTTCCAAAAGAAACAGGGGTTATGCCATAGATATTAAAGATACAGATATCTTTTCAAAGTATGTCATGAATCTGAGTATCAAGGAAAACAATGATACGGAGAATACCGGTAATGAAGCGGATATGAGATTATCTGTTGCCAGAAAGATCATATCTTCTGATGAGGGTGTCTTTGTGGAAAATCTTGAAGAAAGATACGCATATTCCAAAAGTGTTCTTTCTGCCGACTTAAGATGGGCTGATGATTTCTTTAAAATCTATGGACTTGAAGTAAACAGTTCATCACGTTATGGAAAAAAGATAGAAGGAAAAGAAGAATACAGACGTATGTGCATGGTTGAACTTGTAGCTGTACATTACCATGACACTATCTATGATAAGGAAGATGAAGAGTTTCTGGAACTTTTTGAATGTGATGAAAAAGAAAGAAAAGATATACGTCATACATTTCTGAAGGTCTTAAGAGAATCAGATTACGCAATGAGGGACTCCAACACTCAGCGTTTTGCGAGATATCTTGTACTGGCCTTAAACAGATACAATAATGGTTATCGCATTATACTTGATGAAGATACAAAAAAGAATTTAAGGACTCTTAAGATAAGAAAGCTGAGTGAAGATATCTTTAAGGCGTTAGGTGATAAATATAAGGTGCTGCTTGATGATGAAGATGAACTGCTGTTTCTTACTTTATATCTGATATGCCGCATGGATCTCAGTGATGATGAATATGATGAAGATATTGTAATACTGGCTGAACCGGAAATAAGCATTGTGCTTCCTTCTATACAGAAGTTCTTTACGGATAAGGGAATAATTCTTAATGATACTGAAAATAAAATACTGAGAAATATGACAATCATATCGATATTAAATACCAGATATCATCTGGGGGGTATGCAGAAATATGATTATTTCTATGAATCGGTATATCTTTCTTCACCGGTATTACTGTATTTATCCTATGAACTGATGGATCTGTTTACCTATCTTTTTGGAGCCAGATCTTCAAGAACACAGCTGGCCATGTTTGGGTGCTTTATATGTGGTGTTTTGAATCATCATCAGTATCCGATAAAAAAGATGAAACTGCTGATACAGTCCGCATTTGGAAGAGGTAACGGTAAGATTATTGCGGCCAATCTTATGAAGAAATATCCGGATTTTATTGAAAAGGCTGAAGCGATCGATCTTTATGAATATCGAAGAATGGAAGATGAAGATTATGATGGAATGCTGACGGATTTAAAACAGATGAGTACCGGTGATGATCTTCAGGGATATAACTATGCCTTACCGGCCATATCCTATTCCAATTTTGTCTATTCGGGACAGGAAGAAAATCTGTTCAATAATATGCTGATAGGTGCCTATCAGTTTAAGGATTACCTTATTGATGAGAAACTGATAAGAAAGATTGATAATTATGAGTTTGTATCAATGAGACAGAGTGTTCAATTGTTTGCGTTACTGTATGCGAAGAATGAGGAAGCGATAGATAAACTTGTGAAATCTATTGTATCCAGAGCCTACAACAAGACTCCTGTCTTTGAAGATACGGTGGTACTGATGTTAGACAGAAGCTTATGCAAGAAAGATATCTTTGACATCTATTCCTTGAAAAACAGTGCCCGATACAATAACTATAAGATCGAAAATATCATTATCATATCTCTTGATATAAAAGGTATATATGAATATAAGGCACTGGAAAAGATATTATATGTTATCAGTAAGGATAAGAAAGAAAGAGATTATTTCATAGAAGATCCTTTATCTTCAATGGAACATATCATAAGAGAAAGCTTAAGAATATAATGATTTCACTAATAAAGTGAAATCATTTTTTATTTCACTTATTTAAGTGATTATTTCACTATTGAACAGTTTAATAGAGGAATTTACAATAAAATTACGAAACAGGGGAAATATTATAATGATTAAATTATTCTTATCATCTCATGGAAAAATGGCAAGTGGTATCAAGAGTACTCTTTCTATACTTGCGGGAGATACAAGTAAGCTTGAAGTATTTGATGCCTATATTGATGATTCTTCAGTTCAGGATCATCTTGATGAATTCTTTAAGAGTGTAAGTGCTGATGATCAGGTACTGCTGATGTCTGATATACTGGGCGGATCTGTAAATACAGCTATGTGCCAGTATCTTGAAAGACCAAATACACAGCTTGTGGCTGGTGTAAATCTGGCTTTTGTCTTACAGATGATGTTTGAGGAAAATCTGAGTCCGGAAAGAATTGATGAAGTTGTTGAAGAAAGCAGAAACGGATTACAGAGAATTGAAATGAAGAAAACAGAAGAAACTTCTTCTGATGATGATTTTTTCTAAAAAGGGGGAAATAAAAAATGATTAAACTTGTTAGACTTGATGAACGTATGATTCATGGTCAGGTAGCTACCAAATGGAGCAGAGTACTCGGTGTTAACCGTATTATCGTAGCAGATGATATGGCAGCTAACAGCGACACTATGAAGAACGCTCTGATGATGGCTGCACCTGCAACCTGCAAAGTGGCAATTGTTACAGTTGATAAGGCAATTGAACTCTGCAATGACCCACGTTCTGAATCTTTAAGTATTTTACTTATCGTGGCTTCAATTGAAAATCTTTTAAGAGTAGCCAAGGAAGTAAAGGGTGTTCCACAGATCAATGTAGGAAACTATGGAAGAATTGCACCTAAAGTAGATGGTGCTATCAGAGATACCTACAGTAAGAATCTGTATGCCTATGATTCAGAAGTTGCGTTATTAAAGGAAGTTATGGCTACAGGTATTCCTTGTAATGTCCAGACTATTCCTGATGATGCACCAGTGGAATTAAGTTCGGTAGTTAAATAAATAACTATAAATCAAAAGGAGGATATTATTTATGAGTTTTGGTTCAGCGTTTGTATGTGCGCTGGTCTATTCACTGCTGACATTCATTGATACTGACTGTCTGTCCTGGCAGTGTCTGACAAGACCTATCGTTGTAGCTCCAATCGTTGGTGGCTTACTTGGTGATCTTCACACAGGTATCATCATGGGCGCATCTCTGGAAGCTATCTTCATGGGTATCTCTGCTGTCGGTGGATCTGTTCCATCTGACGCCTTATCTGGTACTATTCTGGCTGTAGCTTATGCTGTAACAGTTGGTGGTGCTGATGCCATTGAAACAGGTTTCGCATTATCATTAACTTTAGGTACTATCATGTCTACTATCTCTAGTATGCTGATGGCTGTCTGGGGTGCTATGACTGCTTACTGGGAGAAACTTGCTTCTGAATGTAATCCTGTTAAGTTCAAAGCTATCGCTTTAACAGTTGCTTTCCTGGCTACTTTACCAGGTGCCCTGATCATCTTCTTAGGCTGCCGTTATGGTGTTGATAGCCTGGCTGCATTTATCTCTGCTGCTCCAGCTTGGGTAATTACAGGTCTTGCTACTGCCGGTAGTATGATGACTGCTGTCGGTTTCGGTATCCTGTTATCAATGATCTGGTCTGCTGACATCTGCGTATTCTACTTTGTAGGATTCATTATGGCTAAATCATTAGGCTTATCAAGCTTAGGTATCGCCGTTATCGGTGCTGCAGTTGCTTTAACTGTATTCTTCCTTGAAAAGAATATCGTTGACGATAAAAAGTCTGCTGGTACAGCAGCTTCTACAAACGAAGTAACTAGTGAGGAGGACTTCTTCTAATGGCAAAGACAAGAACCGCTGAAGAAAAATCAGTATTAAGAAAAATGTTTGCAAACAGCCATTTTGTATTCTCAAACTTCTCAATGGCTAAAATGGAAGCCAACGGCTTCACAATGACTATGGCTCCAGCTATCGAATCCATTTATGGTGACGATATGGAAGGCAAGAAAGAAGCTTATGCAAGACATCAGGCTTTCTTCAATACTCACGCTGTAGCTTTCAACTTTATCGCTGGTTTATGCTATGCGATGGAAAAAGACAGAAAAGAAGGTAAGATTCCTGGTGAAACTATCGACGCTATCAAGGCTTCATTAATGGGCCCTACAGCTGGTATGTTCGACTCTATCTTCTTCAACTGTTTAAGAGTTATCGGTGCTGGTATCGGTATCGGTCTTTGTACAGAAGGTAATATCTTAGGTACATTCATCTTCATTCTCTTATACGGTGTATCTCAGTCAGTTATCAAATGGTATCTGCTGGAAGTAGGTTACGATCTTGGTACTTCATTCATTGATTCAATCTTCAACTCAGGCTTAATGTCAGTAGCTACAAGATGTGCTTCAATCTTAGGTTTAATCATGGTTGGTGCAATGACTGCGACAACTGTTGGTTTCCCTCTGAACTGGACTATCAATATCGGCCAGACATCTGTAGTTGTTGGTGACCTGTTCAATGCCATCTATCCAGGTATCTTAAGCTTAGTTATCGTACTGGTTATGATGTATCTGATCAAGAAAGGTCAGAGACCTCTTACTCTTATCGTTGGCTTAATGGTATTCTGTCTGGTTGGTGCATTATTAGGTATCTTCTAATCAGAAATCTATAACTGATATTTTACAGGGTCCTTGAGGTTAACATCCTTTGGGGCCCTTGTTTTTTGGAGGTGGAAAATGAATCTTCAGGATAAAATGATGTTCTATGGAGTAAGCCTTGGCAAAAGATATTCCAAGAAAGAAAGATATCTTTTCGCTAAAGCCATTGAAGATATGTGTAAAGAGATGAACATTGATTTTAAGATCAGTGAACATAACACCAAAAGATACAATGTTGAAAACATTATCGCCGGTGATCTTGAAAAAGCTGAATATGTTATTTCAGCACCATATGATACTCCAACAGCATCTTTAATTAAGTGCAGTTATTATCCTTTCCATACAAAGATGACCCTGACCAATGAAAAGAATGATCTGATTGTCCGTTTTGTGGTATCAGCGATTTTCTTTATACTTGGTGGTTTAAGTCTCTATTTAAGGACTAATATATGGTGGATTGTAGCGGCAGTAATACTTGTACTGACTGGTATATATTTTCTTATTCCTCAATCTAACAGATTCAATTTCAACCGTTTCAGCGCATCCGTTGCCTTAGCCTCTGATGTGCTTGAAAGATGTGAAGGTAAAAAGGTAGCTGTCGTCTTCTGCGATAAGGTATGCAAAGGCTATGACGGATACCGTTTACTTAAAAATGATGTTAAGGAACATCAGAAACTGATCGTACTGGATGCCCTGGCATCTGGTGAAAAACTGGTTGTAGCTCATAACGGTTATCAGGAGAATCTTGCGGAATTACTGTCTAAGGATCTGAATGCCATCAATAAGAAATATGATGGAGATAAAACCGAAAACAATATTTTTGCGGTACTTGGTAACGCGCTGTTTATGACCAGTGGCATAATCTATGAAAATGACCTTATTGTGGAAAAGACCAGAAGCAGTAAGGATATCGATATTGATCTTAACAGACTTCAAAAGATAAGTGATACAGTCGTTAAGTATATAAAAGGGTAAAAATATGAAAATTCATTCAAAACGTATTTATACAGCTGATGGTTTAAAAGAAGGTGTACTGGAAATAAGTGATGGAAAGTTTGTCTCATTTAAAGAAAATGAAACAGACTGCGATGTCGATTACGGAAACAACCGTATAATTCCAGGTATCTTTGATACCCATAATCATGGAACATGCGGATATAATCCGTGTGGAAGTGAAGGGATGAGTTCCGAAGATATCAAGAAGGATATCAGAGGATATCTCAAGGGACTGGCATCTCAGGGTACAGTAAATATCTTCCCGACCGTCATGGGTGTTCAGGGATGTAAGGAAATCTATGAAGTATCCAAAGAAGTAAATGATGGAGCAAAGATTTTAGGTATACATTCTGAAGGACCATGGCTTAATCGAGTAGGTGAAAAAGGAATAAAGACCGGATGGCCGGAAGTAGATCCTGAAGTAGCAAAAAAGATGTATGAAGAATCAAACGGATTACTAAGACTTGTGGCTATTGCGTGCGAAATACCTGGTACAGAAGAAGTAATAAAATACTTCCTGTCTAAAGGTGTAACGATGGCAGCTGCCCATTCCGATAATAATTATGAGGAATCATGCAGGGGATATGATATGGGTCTAAGCGTATCTACACATACCGGTAATGTCATGACGGGACTTCATCATCGTGATATCGGTGGTTTAGGTGCCGCTTTAACAAGAGAAGATGTAACATGTGAAGTTATATGTGACGGCAAACATATCTGTAATGATATGCTGAAGATTTATTTCAAGGTTAAATCTCTTGATAAATTCATGATGGTATCTGACTGTACACCTTTATCAGGTGCACAAGCGGGTAAATATACAGCCTATGGTATGGAAGTAAATGTTACGGAGGATGGCTTCTGTCTGACTGATACAGGAAGACTTATGGGTTCTACCCAGCCTGTTCTATATGATATCTACAATCTAGTAGAAAATGTCGGTATGGATATGGAAACTGTAGTTAAGATGGCATGTTTAAATCCTTGTATAAAATACGGTTTTGATTCTTATAAAGGATCTATAGAAGTTGGTAAGGACGCTGACTTCTGTGTTATCTCGGATGATTATAAGGCGTTATATACATACTCTGAAGGAAGATGTGTATATGACAGAGAAAAAGAGGGTGTAGTGTTCAATACACCATATGTAGAAGGGATGAGGTTATAGTATGAAATTATTGACACAGGGTGATGATTTTGGATTTACCAGAGGTGTAACCTTAGGTATTATTGATTCAATTGATAAGGGTATTTTAAGAAATACCGGTATGTTTACGAATATGCCATCATCTGAATTTGCGGCATCATTTATCAAGGATAGACCACAGGCATGTTTCGGTATAGACTTCAATATCGTTTCCGGTAAACCGGTAGCTGATCCTAAACTTATTCCGCATCTTGTGGATGAAAACGGTGAATTCATCAGATCAGGCGTAAGAACAAGAAATCCTGAATATCAGTCTGAAGAAGGAAGAAGAAAAATGTACCCGGCTGATGAGTGCTACATTGAAATGAAAGCTCAGTATGACCGTTTCCTTGAACTGGTAGGAAAGAAACCTGGATATCTTCACGCTCATTCAATCATGCCTGAACCATATCTGGAAACCATTCTTAAACTCTCAGAAGAAACAGGTATTCCATTCTCCATGAAGATTATGAAAGATATGGAGTTAGGACAGATTCCTCTACAGATGGGTGCCAAGGTCTTTGATCCTGTAGCTCAGTTAAACAAGGATACCATTCATCAGGTACTTGATAATCAGAAATATCTTCTTGATAAGGAAGTATCATGTTACATCTGTCATCCGGGATATGTGGATGCGGAACTTCTTGGCTTGACTACTTTATCTTTGGAAAGAGCCAAGGATGCGCAGATGTATATGTCCGAAGAAATAAAGAAATGGGTAGAAGACAACAACGTTGAATTAATCACCTATTACGATTTATATAAGATTAAAGAAAACAGAGAGTAAAAAATCATAAAGTCTGGATAAAACCGGACTTTATTTTTCTAAAGCACCAGGATTCATATGTTAGAATAAAATTGAGGTAAAAAATATGGAAAAAGCTAAAGTCTATTTTACTAAAGAAATATCAAGCGAAGCTGTACTTAAGATGTATAAGGTTTTAAATAAAGAACTTCCCGGGAAAGTTGCCGTTAAGGTACATTCTGGTGAAGCGGGTAACAAAAACTTCTTGAAACCTGAATTCTTTGTACCGGTTGTTGAATATGTCAAGGGTACTGTTGTTGAATGCAATACCGCTTATGGTGGTGCAAGAAATACAACTGCCAAACACAAGAAACTGATCAATGATCATAAATGGGATTCCTACTTTGATGTGGATATTTTAGATGCAGAAGAAGATCTGAGACTTGAAATACCTAACGGTAAGGTTATCAAATACAATCTTGTAGGCAAGAATATTGAAAACTATGATTCAATGTTAGTGTTGGTGCACTTTAAAGGTCATGCGATGGGTGGCTATGGTGGAGCCTTAAAACAGTTATCAATCGGCGTAGGTTCTACAGCCGGTAAAGCTCTTCAGCATTCAGCTGGAAGAACCGAAAAACAGGAAGAGTGCTGGAGCCCTGACAAGATTGCAGGCGTTATTGAATTCAAGGAAGCCATGGCTGATGCGGCTTTATCCGTAGTTGATTACTTTAAAGGTGAAATTGCCTATGTTGCGTGTATGGCAAATATCAGTGTGGACTGTGACTGTGATGGTAACGCTGCTCCTCCATGCATGAAGGATATCGGTATCTTATCAAGTCTTGATCCGGTGGCGCTTGATAGAGCCTGCAACGACCTGATTATCAATTCTGATGATCCAGGAAAGACACAGTTACTTGAACGTATCAACAAACTTTCAGGATATCGTACAATCGAGGCTGCCGAAGAACTCGGTATCGGTACAACTGATTACGAACTGATCAATGTAGATTAAGATAAAACCACCTTCATGGTGGTTTTCTTATGCCTTATAAAAGTAATCGTAATTTTTGCATATATATGCAAAAAATACGGATAAAATTTAAAATATGATATACTTTAATCGTAATATATGCATATATATGCGAAATATTGGGGTAATTTATGTATAAAAGAGATAAATATCTGAATGAACTGATAGAAAGTAAAAACAATGGCTTTGTAAAGGTAATCACAGGAATCAGAAGATGTGGGAAATCTACGCTTTTAGATAATATATACAGACAGTATCTATTGGATAATGGAATTTTCAACAGCGATATTATCTTTATGGATTTAAGTGATACGGGTAATACGAAATATTGTGATCCGATCTATCTTAACGATTATATTCTGAAACTTACAGAAGATCAAAGCCGTTATTTTTATGTTTTTCTTGATGAAATTCAGCATGTATACTCTATTGTCAATCCTAATCTTACTGGAGGAAAACACAGGAAAGCCAGAAAAGAAGATACGGAAATAATAAGTTTCGTGAATACTGTTCTTGGTCTATCCAAAAGAAAGAATATTGATATTTATGTGACAGGTTCAAATTCAAAGATGCTGTCTAAAGATATCATTACGGAATTCAGAGATAAGGCAACGGAAATTCATATGAAACCATTTTCTTTTGAAGAATTCTATGAAGTTTCAGGTATGGAAAAAGAAGAGGCATTTTCTGAATATATGCTGCATGGAGGCATGCCGTTAGCCATATCAAAAAAGAGCGAAACTGACAAAGAAAAATATCTTAAAGATCTTTATGAACTTACATATATAAAAGATATTGTTGAATATAATCATTTTCGAAATGAGGGTGCTTTATCAGAACTGGGCAGATTTCTTGCGAGCAATGTCGGACAGTTTTCCAACCCTACAAATATTGCCAACACTTTTGAAAGTTCAAGAAAACAGAAACTGGATAGAGAAACCGTAGAAAGTTACATAGGAGCTTTTGAGAACGCTTTTGTCATTACAAAAGGCGAAAGATATGATATTAATGGAAAAAGATATATTGGGGCAAACTATAAATATTACTTTGCAGATCCTGGTCTAAGAAATGCCTGTCTGAATTTTAATGAAGAAGACAGTGGTAAAGTCATGGAAAATATCATTTATAACGAACTGGTGTATAAGGGTTATTCTGTGGATGTAGGACTTGTAGAAATTAATGAACCAAACGCCAACGGAAACACTGTCAGAAAACAGCTGGAAGTAGATTTTATCGCAACAAAAGGTAATAAGAAATACTATATTCAGTCTGCGTTTGAAATGAATGATGAAAAAAAGAAGATGGCTGAAAAAAGATCATTGATGAATATAAAAGATTTTAACAAGCGCATTCTTGTAACTAGATTACCGCAGAAACCAAGAATTGATGAAGACGGTATTGTACATATAGGTGTAACTGATTTACTGTGCCTCGATGATCTTGGCATATTATAGATACTACGGTGATATTTATTTAATGAAATCAAATCCTTCAAATACCGGTTTACCTGTATATTTTAAAGGAATAGTCTTGCCACTTAATACTTCTAAAGCGGCATTAGTCATAGCTTCATGTTCATATTCTCCAGGATATACTTTTATCGGAGCGATGAATGAACATGATTTTTTTATCTTATCAACCAGATCATCAAAGCGGCATAAACCACCGGTAAGCAGGATCGCATCAATCTTGCCATCAGCGACTGGCGCTAAAGATCCAATGGTTTTACAGCACTGATAGATCATCGCATTATAGATTAAAGTGGCTTCCTTATCTCCGTCTTCTACCATCTTATGTATGACATCGGAATTCGATGTATTGAAGTAGTTTGAGAAACCACCTTTAACGGATAATAACTGTCTTACTTCCTGGAATGATAGATCATGAAGACTATTGTTGAAGGTTGAGATAGCCATACCGCCCATTCTGGTTGGGGTGAAAGGACCTTCTCCTCCTCCACCATCAATACCGTCTATCATCCTTCCGTTTTTATGTACAGCCATTGATATACCACCATCGATGTGGGCTGTTATAAGAGTGAGATCTTCATAATTTTTATTTACTTTTAAAGAATATCTTCTGGCTACTTCTTTCATGTTTAAGGCATGTAAGGCACACTGTCGGTATACACCCTTAACGCCGGTAACTCTAGCGATATCATCATATTCATCAGTAACGGTAGGGTTGGACATAAGACATAACGTATGAGGATATCTTTTGTGTAAGGCATATGCCATCTGTATACCAAGACAGGATGAATGATATAAACCACCCTTGAATTCTCTTGTATCCTTAATGAGCAGATCATCTACTTCATAGATTCCGCTTTTTACGGAATATGATGGACCGCCTCTACCGACTATCGCATCAACCGTATTCATATCAATATCTTTTTCTGACAGAAAATCAAACAATACCTTATTACGGTAATCAAGCTGATCGTTGATAGATTCAAATGTTGAAAGAATACTTGAATCATGAAAGATGGATTCGATAAAGATTCTTTCTTCATCTTTAAATAGAGCTACCTTGGTAGAAGTAGATCCGGGATTGATACTTAATATGAGATATTTTTCATTTAACATAACATTATTATATTAACCTATTTATCATTGTAAAATTAAGATATGAATTATCGTGTCATATCATGTGAAAAAACAAAAGATAAAATAATCGAAGCTTTAAAAGATCTTTGTGTTATTTATCCTTCAGATATCTATGAAAAGATGTTAAGGGCTAAGGATGAAGAAAAAGGTAGAGCTGTAAAGGCAATGGAGATGCTGATAGAGAATGCAAGGATTGCCGAAGAAGAGAATATTCCTATCTGTCAGGATACAGGGATGGTAATTGTATATCTTCATCTGGGACATGGAATGTCTTTTGATGGGGATATAAATAAAACAATAAATGAAGCTGTAGCTTACAGTTATGACAGATATTATTTAAGAAAATCAGTAGTAGATGATCCTTTGTTTGATAGAACCAATACGAAAGACAATACACCATGTATTATCTATACGGATTTTGTGGACAGTGATCATCTTGAAATAGAAATCATGGCCAAAGGTTTTGGATCTGAGAATATGTCGGCTGTGAAGATGTTAAAACCGGCTGAAGGGATTGATGGGGTAAAAGACTTTGTCATAGATACGGTCAAGAAGGCTGGACCTAATGCCTGTCCACCGATGATTGTAGGCGTAGGCATAGGTGGTACTTTTGAATATGCTGCCTATATGGCTAAACATTCTTTAATGAAAGGAATGGATGAATATCATTCTGATGAAAGATACAGAAAACTTGAAGAAGATCTCTTAGAAGAAATAAACAAACTGGATATCGGACCATTGGGTTTAAAGGGTAAGAATACCTGTTTCAAGGTTAATATAGAATCCTATCCTACTCATATTGCAGGATTACCGGTTGCGGTTAATATCTGTTGTCATGCGTGCAGACATATAAAGGTTGAAGTATATGAAGATTAATTTACCGGAAGATGTAGAAAGATTAAGTGAATTAAAAGCGGGTGATTATGTAGAAATCAGCGGTTTTATGTATACCGCCAGAGATGCGGCACATAAACGTATAAAGAAACTTATCGAAGATAAGAAGGAACTTCCTTTTGATTTAAAAAATAATGGTATCTATTATGTGGGACCTACGCCATCAGGGGAAAGAGTCTATGGAAGTGCAGGACCTACAACTTCTTCAAGAATGGATGTCTATACACCGGAGTTACTTGATATGGGCTTAAAGTTCATGGTGGGTAAAGGAAGAAGAAGTAAGGATGTTAAAGAAGCGATTATAAGAAATAAAGCTGTCTATTTTGTGGCAGCTGGAGGAGCTGGAGCCTTACTTGGGTCATGTGTAAAGGAAGTAGAAGATATCGCCTTTGAAGATCTTCTGAGTGAATCAGTTAAAAAGATAACAGTAAAAGATTTTCCGGTTTTTGTAGGAATAGACTGCGATGGTAATGATATATACGAGAGGTGATATGAATGAATAATGATGAACTGGCTTTAAAACTGCATAAGGATAATAAAGGAAAACTTGAAGTAGTACCTAAAGTTAAATGTGAGACCAGAGAAGATCTTTCTCTGGCATATACTCCTGGTGTAGCTGCACCATGCCTTGAAATAGCGAAAGATAAAGAAAAATCATACGAATATACAAATAGAGGAAATATGGTTGCGGTTGTATCTGATGGTACAGCAGTTCTCGGTTTAGGAGATATAGGTCCAGAAGCGGGTTTACCGGTAATGGAAGGCAAGGCCTTACTGTTTAAAAGATTTGCGGGTATCGATGCGGTTCCTTTATGTATAAACACAAAAGATCCTGAAGAGATAATCAGATTCTGTAAACAGATAGCTCCAAGTTTTGGAGGTATCAATCTTGAAGATATCAGTGCACCTAGATGCGTAGAGATTGAAAGAAGACTTATTGAAGAACTTGATATTCCGGTCTTTCATGATGACCAGCATGGCACTGCCATTGTGGTCTTGGCTGTGATGATCAATTATCTGAGACTTGTTAAAAGAAAAGCTGAAGATATTAAGATTGTGATATCCGGTACAGGTGCTGCCGGCAGTTCTATTATCCGTACCTTATATAATTATGGTTTTAAAAAGATCTATGCCTTTGATATAGATGGATGTCTTAATAAGAAGGATATGGATTCATATAATGACTTAAAGAAAGAGCTGATGAATTATGTCAATCTCGATGATCAGCCTTATACATCATTAAAGGAAGCCTTAGTTGGTGCTGACTGTTTTGTGGGAGTCAGTGCGAAGAATCTTTTAAGTGTGGAAATGGTTGAATCAATGTCTGAAAAAAATATCGTGATGGCTATGGCCAATCCGATTCCGGAAATAAGCTATGAAGACGCGATAAAAGCTAACGCCTATATTGTAGGTACCGGAAGAAGTGATTATCCTAATCAGATAAATAATGTATTGGCATTCCCTGGATTATTTAAAGGGGCTTTGGAGGCTAAGGCTACAAGGATAAGTGAAAAGGCAAAGATAGCGGCAGCTGAAGGTCTGGCGTCTTTAGTGAGTGATGAAGAACTTTCAACTTCATATATTATTCCTGGTGTATTTGATGATAGAGTTTCTGATACTGTGGCAGAAGCTGTTAAGAAAGCCATTATAGAAGAAGGATATATACGCAGATAATGAAACTTGAAATTATCAAGACAGGCATGGATGGTGATGGTATAGCCTATGATCACCATAAACCGGTATTTGTGAAAAATGCCTTACCGGGTGAGATAGTTGACGTCAAAATCATTCATGAAAGTAATGGCCATAAAACTGGTACTGTAAACAATTATCTTAAGATCTCTGAAGATCGAAGTTTTGATATATGCCGATATTCTAAATACTGTGGAGGCTGTTCTATTGATCATGCGAAATATGATCTGCAGCTTAAGATTAAAACTGATCTTTTAAAAGAATCATTAAGAAAATATGCGGGTATTATTGAAGACATCGATATAGTTCCTTCACCTGAAGTCAATCACTACCGCAACAGTTTCAAACTTCCTTTATGTATGAACAATAAAGTAGAACTGGTTACAGCCTTATACGAGGAACAGACAAATCACTTTGTCTACTTTGATGAATGTCTTAACCATGAAGAGATACTGGAAAAGTGTAGAATTGAGTTTCTTGATATAGCGGGCAGATATCATCTGAAGGCATATGACCGTTATGATAAAAAAGGACTAAGATATCTTTATATGAGGCATCTTTCGAATGGTATACAGGTATGTATTGTAACGGGTGAAGAAACACTTGATAAGAAGTTTGTCTATGATATAGCGCATATCGATAAGGTCATCTCCATATATCAGAGTATCAATACTTCAAGATCATCTATGAATATCTTTGGCAGAAAGATGATACATCTGTCCGGTTCAAAGACCTTAAGATTTGAAGTAAATGATATAAAGGCCAACCTTTCGATAAGATCTTTCTATCAGATGAATACGCTGCAGGCGAAAGATCTGTATGGCCATGTCATTGATCTGATGGATGATAATCAGGATACAGTAGTTGAAGCCTATTGTGGTGTAGGTATCATGTCGTTAATGGCATCTAAAAAAGCCAAAGAAGTAACAGGTATAGAAATCATTGAAGATGCGATAATCAATGCGGAAAAGAATGCGAAGCTCAACAATATTAACAACGTCAGATTTGTGTGTGGAGATTCAGGAGAAACCATCAAAAGACTGTTTAAGAAGAAGAATATAGATACCCTGATTGTCGATCCTCCTAGAGGTGGACTTGATGAGATGATGTTAGAAACAATAATCAGATCAAAAATAAGAAATATTATTTATGTGTCATGTAACGATGTGACACTGGCTAAAAACATAGAAGTCTTATCAAAGTATTATCATATGGAAAGTATTAAAGCTTTCGATATGTTTCCCAATACGACTCATGTCGAGACTGTATGCGTATTGTCCAAACTTTCGGAGGCTAAGCATCATATCAGTGTTCAGGTCGATATGGATGAGTTGGATCTGTACGCCGCCGAGAGTAAGGCTACATATGAAGAGATCCAGGAGTGGGTGCAGGAAAAGTACGGTTTCCATGTGACACACCTAAATATCGCGAAAACCAAGCGGAAGTGTGGAATCATAGAGCGGCAGAACTATAATCTGCCGAAGAGTGAAAACAGCAGGTCGCCGGAAACTCCAAAGGAGAAGGAAGAAGCGATCATTGATGCTTTCTTGCATTTTAAGATGATGTGAATTCAAAAGTAACGCCTCTGGGCCGATAGGGTCCGGGGGCGTTATGGTAAGAATGAACTGTTAGTTATTATGTAGGAATTGACAAGTGACCTTTCGTTTACTATAATAGGTGAAGAAAGGTCACTTAGCTTTTACTGGAGGTTGTTATGGCGAACGACACGAAAGAGAGAATCCTGGCTGCGGCATTGGAGATGTTTTCAAAAAACGGCTATGCAGGGACGAACATCCGTGAACTGAGCGCATCGCTCGGGCTTGTGAAGTCCGGGGTCTATAAACACTATGAGAGCAAGGAGGCGATCTGGAACGCGTTGCTAGACCAGATGATTGCTTATTATGCAGATCATTTCGGGTCCGCAGACCATCTGCCGCCCGTGCCGGATTCGCTGGAGGCGTTGACCCGACTGACCATGCAGATGGTGAACATCACCGTTCATGATGAGAAGATCATCATGACGCGCAAGGTGCTGACGCTGGAGCAGTTCCGGGATGACCGCGCGCGGGAATTGGCGACGAAGCATTTCCTGACCTGGCTTACGGAGATATTCACGCACATCTTTGCCGGGATGATGGACAATGGCCTGATCCTCCGTGATGACCCCGCCATGCTGGCCTTTGCCTATACCACGCCGATCTCGGCGCTGATCCACCTGTGCGACCGTGAGCCGGAGAAAACGGAAGACGCGATCGCTCAGATCGAAGCGTTCAGCAGGCACTTTATAGCGACCTATGGGGTGAAGTAATCATGTTTGATCTGGACAAATACCTGGCTGATCTGATTCTGAACTGCCGGTCGGCTTTCGGAGAGCGTCTGCTGTACGTGGGGCTGCAGGGAAGCTGGCTGCGCGGTGAAGCTCATAAAAACAGCGATATCGACGTCATGGTTATCCTTGATCGGTTTTCCGTGAGGGATATGGATACATACCGTGGCATTCTGAAGGAAATCGGTTCTTATGAGAAATCCTGCGGCTTCATCTGCGGGAAAGACGAGATGAAGCGCTGGAGTCCCCTGGAGGTCTGTCAGCTGCGCCAGACGACGAAAGACCTGGTCGGCAACCTGACGGATTATCTTCCGCCCGCGACGCGGGAAGACGAAATCAACTATGTCAAATTGAGCCTGGGGAATCTGTATCACGAACTCTGCCACCGCTATATTCACGCGGACAGGGACACGAACGCCGCCAGGTTTCGCGGCATCTGCAAAAGCATGTTTTATCTGATCCAGAATCTGCATTTTCTGGAAAGTGGGTGCTTTATCCTGCGCAAGACGGATCTGAAGGAAGCGGTTACGAAGGAAGACCGGATCGTTCTGGAAATGGCTGAGTTGCCGGACGGTTACGATTTCGATCAGGCTTTCACTTCTCTGTTTGCCTGGTGCCAAAGCGCTTTTGCACGCATCAAACGCCTTGGAGGAAAATGACATGAACCATAAAGCCCTTGTTGTCATCGATATGCAAAATGATATCACCAGGCACTACAGGGACATCATTAACAGACTGAATGCCGCCGTCGAATGGGCGGCGGAAAGTGGCATGGAAATTGTGTATATACAGCACAACAACCTGTCCGCCGGTACGCGCACCTTCAAACCGGATACAAAAGGAGCAGAGCTTGTGCCGGAGCTCAAGATCGTCTCGGATCATATTTTCGTGAAAACAAAGGCCAACGCTTTGACCAGCGAGGCGTTTTCAGAATTCATCCGGTCAAAGGATATCAGGGAGTTTTACATTACCGGTGCTGATGCCACGGCCTGTGTGAAATCCACTTGTCTCAATATGACCAAGGCGGGATATACGGTGCATGTCATCTTCGATTGCGTGACGAGCTATGACTTGAAGAAGATGCCGGAAATGCTTGCCTACTACACGGACAAGGGCTGCGAGGTCAAGAACCTTGCCGTTTATATGGGAGAATGAAAGTTCAATACAAGAGATATGGCAAACACCATCACGCTTTTCAGAATAGCTGCCGGTATCGTTCTGCTTTTCTGTCCGGTGTTCTCTCCTGCCTTTAATGTGTTTTACATAGCTGCGGGGTTATCTGATATGCTGGATGGATTTGTAGCGAGAAAAACAGATACGGTCAGCAAGCTTGGGGCCAGGCTCGATACGATGGCAGACTTTGTGCTTGTGGTCGTATGCCTGATCAAATTGCTTCCGGTCCTTAGTATCCCTGCATGGCTGTTTGCTTGGATCGGAATCATTGCCCTTATAAAGGTTGTGAATATCATTTTCGGATTTGTCGTACAAAGGAAGTTTGTGGCTGTTCATTCGGTTATGAACAAAGCGACGGGAGCGCTGCTTTTCCTGTTGCCGCTGACGATCCCCGCTGTTGGGCTGAAATACTCTGCGGTTGTCGTCTGTGCGGCAGCAACGTTTGCCGCCATCCAGGAAGGGTATTTCATCCGGACAGGAAGAGAATAGCAGCCCAGGCTATACAGAGCCGGGACGAGGAGGAAAAGAAGACCATGAAATTCAAAGGAACCCTTATCGTCGTAAAAGACTGCAAGAAAGCATTGAAGTTTTATCAGGATATGTTTGGATTTGAATTGATTTGGGATCATGACGGCAATATGGAACTGTCCGAAAATCTATTTCTCCAGGAAGAAAAATACTGGGAGCAGTTTACGGGAAGGAGTGTTGTTCCGCAATGCAATCATACAGAACTGTATTTTGAAGAACCGGAGATTGACAGTTTCGTAAAAAAGCTTGAGACACTTTATCCCGACACGGAATATGTGAATCACCTGACAACGCACAGCTGGGGGCAGCGGGTCGTCAGATTCTATGACCCGGACGGCAATCTCATTGAAGTCGGCACCCCCGTATGATCCGTGTATATCGATTGATTTAGGTGAATCAGATGAGCAAATATGAACGGTTATGGAATTGGATCAGGGAAAACGGTACGGACAGCTTCAAGCTGACCTTTGATGAGATCGAGAAGATTGCCGGAATTCCGATTGACCACTCTTTCCTGAATTGCAAGAAGGAACTGTTGAATTACGGATATAAGGTGGGAAAGATCTCACGCAAAGGGAAGACGGTTGATTTCGAAAAAGTGTAGGGGGAATACGGATGCCAAAGGTTAAGCTGACAATTGCAGAGAGTAAATGCAGATGTGGATATTTCAAAAAAGGACAGGAGTTTATCGTTGAAGATTTGTGCCCGCCTTTGTGTCATGAACTATGGAATATCATATATCCCTCGGTCTATGCGTTGCAGAACGGAGCTTCTCTTGATTATGGAGATTGCCGTGCAAAAATGTTTGATGCCGCATGTCCGGATGAAGGAAGAGTTTGTATTCATGGAGAAGCGGTAGATTAACATAGATTCCGGCTGTGGGAGCAGGGACTTGATAATGCTGGAGGAGAGAAATGTTTCAGTACGAGATGATTGATCTTCCAAAAATCGCAATCATTGGCAAGGAAGGCTTATGCACGAAAGAAAAGAATGTCGTTCAGGATCTGTGGCAGCAGGCCAATTCCAATTTCAGTGATATTGAGGTTTTGGGAATAAAAAACGCTGATGGTTCGTATGTAGGATTTTGGGGAGCAATGAGCGATGAAACGATGTCATTTTTGCCGTGGACGGACGATTTCTCCAGGGGCTTGTATCTGGCAGGCGTTGAAGTATATGAGGATGCGCCGATTCCGGATGGATGGGTAAAGTGGGTTATGCCAGCCAGAAAATATCTTGTGACAAAAGTTCAGCCGGAAAACTATGGCAAGATATTTGATTACGTGATTAAGAGCCTTATACCAGAACTTGGGATGAAGCTTGCAGGTGCGGTATGTGATTTTACAGAGCCGGCAACCGGGCAGAACAAATTGTTTTTTCCGGTGGAGTGAGAAATTCAAAAAGACAGCTATGTCTATGCGATCCTGGAAAGCGATGAAACAGATTTGCTCTTCCGTGAAGCTTTTTAGCTAACTATGATTCCCGTTGAATCAGCCATGACACGCTTCGTATCACGGATGTGAAAGGCCGTTTCTTGTGAGATTCACAGAGCTTCGATATTATTGATTCCGTCAGATGTGCAGACAGAAAGGACGGAATGAATATGAAGCGAAATGAAAAGACGCACTTGTTGGCAGGAATCGGTTTTCTGATCGCATTCCTGCTGTGGACGGTACTGATTCGATGCATTGACGTGCAGGCAGTTGGCCCAAGCGGAACAAAGGTCGGCTTTGCGGCGTTCAACCTTTGGTTTCATAAATTAACAGGCGTACATATGACTGTATATACGTTCACAGATTGGTTGGGCCTTGTCCCCATTGCCGTCTGCCTGGGCTTTGGAGTCGTCGGCGTCTTTCAGCTTATCCGGAGGAAGAGCCTCATTCGGGTCGATCCGGACATCCTTCTTCTGGGGCTGTATTATGTTCTGGTGATTCTCGCCTACCTGATCTTCGAGATGATCCCGATCAACTACAGGCCGATCCTGATAGGTGGAGCGTTGGAGGCGTCTTACCCCTCTTCCACGACGCTTCTGGTCCTGAGTGTGATGCCGACGCTTGTGTTTCAGGTGGGCAGAAGATGTGAAAGAAAGACCGTAACACGAGCGGTAAGCATAATCGTCGTCCTGTTCTCTGCCTTCATGGTGATCGGCAGAGCGGTGTCGGGTGTTCACTGGGCGACGGACATTGTCGGTTCCGTTTTGCTGAGCTTTGGTTTATTCAAGCTCTACCAAAGCGGGGTAACCGCAATAGATTTGAGGAACAAAAATGGAGTTCAATGAAAAGCTGCAGGAATTAAGAAAAGGCAAAGGACTGACGCAGGAGGAACTGGCGCAGGAGATCTTTGTTTCCAGAACAGCCGTATCCAAGTGGGAGTCAGGCAGAGGATACCCGAATATCGACTCGCTCAAGGAGCTGGCCGCTTTTTTCTCAATAACAGTTGACGAGTTGATCTCTCCCAATGAGATCATTACCGCTGCTGCGAATGAAAAGCAGGAGTTGATCGGCAGATACACCGCGTTCTTATGCCACGTGCTGGATGTATTTACCGCGTTGCTTCTGTTTATTCCCGTCTTCGGTAACGGAGAGGGCGAGCGATCGGCGTCTTTGTTTGAAATGAGCGGCACACAGCTTTGGATCAGGATCGTATTTGCTGTTGTCATCAGCCTTACCGTATTGAACGGCGTCTGCGGGCTGATCATCAGCCGGTTTGACAAGCCGCTATGGAATAAGCACCGGTTCGTGACAGGTATCGCTTTATCTGTTATCGCATGCCTATTGTTTATCATTACCCGACAGCCCTATGCAGGCGTGTTCTGTTTTGCGATCCTGATGATCAAGGGCTGGCTTCTATTAAGGAGAAAATCATGAATTACCCACGAAGTGAAAAATATAGGTAATGTGAACTTCCAGGTGGGTTTAAACGTATATACAGGTTGAACTTCTGTA
>JAUNIH010000083.1 GCA_030523555.1 Erysipelotrichaceae bacterium | reverse complement strand
ATTATTGTGTCTGTTTTGATTATCGGTCTTGATGTTGCGGGGGTTCATTACTATTCACGTTATCTTGTAGGATTTGAAAAGGTTTACGTCGCATCCCATCAGTTATCGCAGAGGACAAAGATAAGTGAAGAGGATCTAAAGGAGATAGAGGTACCTAAAGGCTATGTCAGTGAAGATGTCTATACGGATATAAATGATATCCTGGGTAAATATGTAAAACTCTCATACTCTATCCCTAAAGGTTCGCTTATCTATCGTAATGCGGTAGAAGAAGACGCAAGAGATATTGAACATTCACTGCTGATGAATGGACAGGTTACCTATGATATCTATACCAGTGAAGCCAAAGTAAACAGCGGATCTTTATCCAACAGTATGTATGTTGATCTGTATCTTACTATCAGCTCTAATTCAAAAACGGTAAGTGATCTTCTTTTGAGTGATGCCAGAATCATCGGCTTATTTGATTCAAATGAACAGGCCATACTTGACTATAACCGTGACAGTAGAGTCTATATCATTTCCTTGGCTGTAGATGAAAAAGATGTACCTTATCTCAATAAGGCTTTTGTCCTGGGAGATATAAAAATTATTGTATCCAGTGATACCTATAAGACAAATAAGAGATCATCTTTGAATACTGATGGACTGGTGTTTGAGTATCTTCAATGAAAGGTCATATAAGTATATTTGTTCTGTTATTGTGTTTAAGCGGATGTGCATCTGTTAAGAGTACATCATGTGTTCTTAATAACGGAAATAACCGGACAGAGATAAGTATTCAAGCGAAGGGAGATGAAATTATAACTCTTAGGATAAGAGAATATTTTTATGTGTCTTACAGGTATCTTGCGGATGAAAGGATTATGAATGATATCAAAAGACAGATTAAGGATGAATATTATCTCGAAGACAATTATCTTATTTCAGAAAAAGAAGAAATCATAGATGACAGATACAGTCTTTCAAAAACTGTCGAAGAACTGATGGGGAAGGGTTATGGATGCCGATAGAATGATGCCAAGAGAAAAGGCTTTGATGTATGGTATACAGTCGCTTGATGATAAGGAAGTTCTGGCATTGATTATCAAGTCAGCTTATAAGAACTACAGTGTTTTTGAACTGGTTGAAGAAATACTGGAAGTATCGGGAGGTTTTGAGAATCTGCTCAGTCTGACATATGAGGAACTTATTGAGATCAAGGGTATCAAGAAAGCCAAGGCTTTGGAAATACTGGCGATTCTGGAGGTTGCCAGAAGGCTCAGTGAAGTAAAGAAAATTACCAGAGACCAGCTGAAAAGTCCTGATAAGACAATTGAGTGGATAAGATACAATATTGCCTATCAGGATCAGGAAGAGTTTTTTGTGATATATCTGGATAACGGGGGAAGAATACTCAGATATGAATCGGTCTTTAAGGGCTGTACAAACGGAGCGAGTGTAGGTATTGATATCATTATCCGAAGGGCAATTCTCAATAAGTCTACAATGATCGTGATAGCTCATAATCATCCCAGTGAGGATGTTCATCCAAGCCCTAAGGATATTGAAATTACAGGAAAGATAGCTGATGCGTGTACGCTTGTAGGAATAAGGCTTTTAGACCATATCATCGTCTCGAGGACTGATGCCTTCAGTTTTAAAATAAATAATCTGCTGTGATAAAATATCTTTATGAAAAAGATTTTTATATGTCTTCTGATGGTACTATTGTGCGGCTGTACAAATCAGAACAATGATGTCATTTCTGCGCTTGATGAAGTGTTTTCTGAAGACGTTAAAAATACCAATTACTATCCCAACAGCTATACCGAAGTAATGGATTACTACATTCCTTCCGATATGCAGGAAATGGATGCCAATAAACAGTGTACAGTACTTAAATACAACGATGATTCCATTGTGATGAATGTCAATATATCAGGAGTTATCACCTATAAGTACTACAATTCTTCAGGAAGTACAGAATCACTCTTTGATATTTCAAAACTTTATTATTCACGTACCGGAGTATACTGTGATGGAAGTGGAGAACTTGTATATTACCGTTTCAATGTCTATTCCTATGATAAGGATTATCTGCTGTTATTCAGCAGCAAGAACATAAACATATACGGATATTCCTGTGCCAATGATGTTGTTCCTGTAAGCTCAAGAATGCTGTTACTGGCAAAGGGTGTAAATATAAGAGAAGAAAGTATTATCTCAAAGTATTCCAGCAAGGAAGTAATCGATTATGAAAGACAGCAGGTTGACCTTTTCCAGAGTACTTTACCGGTAAATGGAAGAATTGATGAAATGCTTGTTCAAAAAGATGATGTTGTTGCCGATACTAGTGTAGAATAATGAAGAGGGTAAAAAGTTATGAAAGATACAAAATCAACATTTGGTAAGAAATTCTATGACATTCTGTTTGAATCAGAAGATGAAGAAACAGAAGAAATTGAAGAAACTGAAGAAGAAAATATACCTGAACCATATATCAGAAAAGAAGAAAAGAAGGATACTCCGGTATCTTTGAATGCGAGTGATATCCTGCATAAGAAGTCTGCCCAGTCAGCCTTTATTGATTATGTCAAATCTCCAGTAGTTCAGAATAATGAAACATCAAAGGAAACCAAAGAAGAGGAAGAAACTTATGAATTCTCCAGCAATATCTCTCCTATCTTTGGTGTAATCGGTCCAAAGAAGAAAGAACCGGCTGTAAATCCTGACAGAAAGGTTGTAAGTTCTCAGACCAACCGTCCTGAAGACTATCATCTTGATATCGTACCTTCTCCAATTTACGGTTACTCTTCAAAAGAGGAAGCTGAAAGAGATAAATTTGAAGTAAACAATTTTGAAAGTGTTGATGATGAAGAACTTCACCGTCTGTTTGAAACACAGGATAACCTCCGTATAAAGGATGAAGAAATAAATCTTTTTGATTCATTCGAGGAAGAAGAATAAATGTATTATTTCATAGGTATCAAAGGAACCGGAATGGCTTCCCTGGCATGTATGCTGTATGATCTGGGTTATGAAGTATGCGGATCAGACCAGGAGAAACATTTCTTTACTGAAGATGAACTGGTAAGAAGAAATATTCCTATCTATCCTTTTGACGAAAATAATATCAAAGAAGAATATACCGTTATTATCGGTAATGCCTTTTTAGAGGACTTTCCGGAAGTAATAGAAGCCAGAAAGAAATGTGAATGCTACAGATACCAGGAATTTCTTGGCAAGCTGATGAAAGACTATCATTCTATTTCAATCTGTGGATCTCATGGAAAGACTACTACGACCACGATGGCCAAAACAGTCTTCTCGGAATTTGAACCTACAGGATATCTTATCGGTGATGGGGAAGGATATCTGGAAAAAGACAGTAAGTATCTCTGTGTTGAATCATGTGAATTCAGAAGACATTTCCTGGCTTATTATCCTGAATATGCCATTATTACCAATATTGAGATAGATCACGTTGATTATTTCAAAGATGAAACAGATTATTTCAATGCCTATCAGGAATTTGTAGGCAATGTATCCAAAGCTGTTTTCTATTATGGTGATGATGAATGGTGTCAGAAACTTGAATTCAATGGTAAAGAACACTATTCATTCGGATTTGATAAAAATAATGACTATTATGTCGATAATATCATCAGTGATAATGAACATTTTGAGTTTGATCTGATGTTTAGAAACAGCAAACTTTATCATTACAGTCTGCCTTTTGTAGGAAGACATATGATGATAGATGTTATGGGTGTACTGGCACTGGCACACCAGATGGGCTTTGATTATGAAAGAACTGAAAAAGCCTTATCTGAATATGTCGGGCCAAAGAGAAGATACGCTATTGAAGAATACAACAATACAGTCTTTGTTGATGATTATGCTCATCATCCTACAGAAGTAAAGGTTACTTTAGAAGCTTCAAGAAACAGATATCCTGATAAGAAGATTATCGCTATCTTCAAGCCTCATCGTGCCAGCAGAGTATTATATTTTGCGCAGCAGTTTAAGGATGCGTTAAATGTGGCTGATGAAGTATATCTTCTGGATTTCACATCAATTGATGATAAACAGGATGGTACGGATATTGATATTACATATCTTGGTGATATGATGCCTAATGCCCATATATTAAGTGAAGATGAAAAGGGCGCTGAAACACTTTCTCAGTATAAAGGAGAGTGTCTGGTATTCATGTCCAGCAAGGATATCTACAATCTGGCAAACGAAGTCAAAAAATTAATATAAAATAGTATTTGTAAAGGCATCCTGAATTATAATACTTAATTCCGTTTTTGTGGAAAATATCTGATTTATCAGAC
>JAUNIH010000023.1 GCA_030523555.1 Erysipelotrichaceae bacterium | reverse complement strand
CATTGTCCAATTAAATGGACATATCAACTATTAAGTTGAAAATAGCCAATATATATAAAAAATAAGCCTCTGTTAAATGACAGAGGTTTTTAATTCTGCAACGATTCATCAATCGTTGTATTTGTTTTGCAACGATTCGTCTTTCGTTGCATTTTCGTTGCAACGATTATGCAAAAATCAGTTAATTTTTGTAGATTATTTGCAAAAATTACTGAATTATTGCAAATAAAACTTTCAAAACTACCAGTCAAACGCTATCATTTCTACTAGTCACAAGCTTTCAAACCTACTAGTCGATTTTCAAAAGTCGTAGTCAAATCCTTTCAAAAGTCGTAGTAAAAGACTTTCATTTGTCGTAGTGCATATATAAATATGCTCAATAAAAGGGTAAAATAAATATGGTTTTATAAGGATTAAATATAATTAAATTCCTTGATTATATATTGTGGAGAGGGTTATGAACAAAGAAGAAGCTTTAAGAAAATACGAAGAATGGAGAAAGAAGATAAACGCCTATAATGCGGTAATGAATCTGGCTTATTTTGATAAGGAAACTGTGGCACCAAGAGATGCTGCTGATAAAAGAAATGAAGTATTAAACTACATGTCTGGAGAAATCTATGATATAGAGACTGATCCAGAACTGATTAAGGCTGTTGAATGTCTGAAGAATGAAGATCTTGGGGAATTATTAAACAGAGAAATATATTTTGTATCAAAGTCTCTTGATGATGTGACAAAGTTTACCAAAGAAGAAACCATGGAATATCAGAAGGCGTGTCTTGATGCCTGGGAAACATGGTACAAGGGAAAGAAGGATAATGATTATTCTGTATTTGCTCCATCTTTAAAGAAACTGATAGAACTTCAGAAATACAGATGTTCAAAAAGAAATCCTGATAAGAAGGCATATGATGTACTGCTGGATGATTTTGAAGAATCTATGAGTGTAGATAAGTATGAACCTTTCTTTAAACTTATTAAGGAAGAAATCATTCCTCTTATTAAGATAGTTAACACTAAAAGGGATGAAGTTGATAATTCGTTCTTGCATAAATACTATCCTGCTGATATACAGAGAAAGTTTGCGAAGGATCTCTTGCATTATCTTCATTTTGAAGGATGGGGATATATGGGTGAGACCGAACATCCTTTCACTGATGGAATATTCAGAGATGATGTGCGTATTACCACAAGATATGATGAACATAATATCGCCAGCACAATCTTCTCGATTATTCATGAGACCGGTCATGCCTATTATGAACATCAGATAGATCCTAAGTATGATGGATCTCCGGTATGTATGTATATCTCAAGCGGTATGCATGAATCGCAGTCAAGATTCCTGGAAAACTATATCGGTAGAAGTAAGGCTTTCTGGGTAAATCTTTATCCTGTATTACAGTCCTATTTCCATGAGAATCTTGGTGATGTAAGTCTTGATGATTTTATCAGGGGCATAAACGCTTCAGGAAGTTCATTAATTCGTACAGAAGCTGATGAACTTACCTATCCTGTACATATTCTTATCAGATATGAGATTGAAAAGGGTATCTTTGATGGAAGTATATCAACGGATAATCTTAATGTGGTATGGAATGAAATGTATAAGAAGTATCTTGATATCGATGTACCAGGAGATGATGTCGGTATACTTCAGGATGTGCACTGGTCAAACTCATCATTCGGTTATTTTCCAACCTACGCTTTAGGATCTGCCATAGGAGCGCAGTTATATAAGACTATGTGTGAAAAGATGGATGTGAATAAATGTCTTACAGAAGGCAATTTTATGGCTGTAGAAGAATACCTTAAAGAAAACGTACAGTATGACGGCGCTATGCATGACTATAACTATATTCTAAAGAGGGCAACTGGCGAAGAGTTTAATCCTTCATACTATATTGATTATCTTAAGAATAAATATAAGGAACTGTATAATATTAAATAATGGAAGTCGGTATCGATATTATTGAAAGATCACGTATCAATGAAAAGAATGAAAAATGGCTGATAGATAATTTTCTTTCGGATAAGGAACGTGAAGAATTAAACAGAAACAGTAAAAGGGTAAATGAATATCTTTGTGGAAGATGGGCAGCCAAGGAAGCTATCTATAAAGCTTTGAGTCCAGAAAAGAAAGTTGATTATACGAAGATATCTGTTTTAAATGACGATAGTGGTAAACCATATGTTGAATATGAAAACTATGAGATTAAGATATCCATATCTCATGAAAAGAATTATGCAGTAGCGATAGCGATACTTATGAACTAAAAGATGACTTTGTCATCTTTTATTTATATTTCCCAAAAATGAAAAATTATTAATTTTGGGAAATACATATAAATAACATAAAGATATTAAATTCCGGAAACTATTACCAAAAATAATTAATTTAGGCAATAGAAATATGCTTAAAATTAATGATAATTTATGATAAAAAATGTAAGAAAATGGAAAAAAATATCCCGGGAAAAAGGTGAATAAAATATCACAAAAAATGTGAGCATTTTTAGTTGAAAGTTCAACTAAATAGTATATAATGACTTTACGGATAGACATGAATGAGACAAGATACCAGAGTTTAGACTCATCAATTATATATCGCTGTTCATCAAAATATTTTGATAAGGTCTTATCAGAATATGATCTGGGGTATACCGGAATGCTGCTTCTGGTACAGATATATGAACACGAAAATATATCGATGAATGAACTTGCGTCTCTTGGTGCCTATGATAAGGGAACCATTACCAAGGCTATTCAGAAACTGGAAGCTCAGGGTTATGTAAAACTTGAGACCAGTGCTGCTGATAAAAGAAGTAAACTTCTAAGTACGACTAATGAAGCTCAGAAGATTATGCCGGTTCTTTATCAGAAGAAGAATGAATGGATATCTTATCTGTGTTCTGAACTGAATGCGGATGAGATGGAAGCGTACTTCAACGGTTTATCCAGGATAGTAGAAAAAGCACGTAATTACTCAAGACTGGAAAGTGAAGAAAGTAATGTCAGGTTCTATGGCTTACAGAAACTTACTTTACTTGATTATCCAGGTCAGGTAGCGGCAACGCTGTTTACCGGGTGGTGCAATTACAGATGCCCGTTCTGTCATAACAGGAGTCTTGTATTCCTTAATGAGAACGATGGTGAAATAGCTAAAGATGATATCCTTGACTTCTTAAGTAAAAGAAAGGGAGTTCTTGACGGGGTATGTATTACAGGTGGTGAACCTACGCTGCATGCCGGTTTAAGAGATTTCATTGCATCAATCAAAGAGATGGGTCTGAAGGTAAAACTGGATACCAACGGATCACATTTCGAAGTGATGAAAGAACTTGTGGAAGATGGTCTGATTGATTATGTCGCCATGGATATCAAAAACTGTCCAAAAAAATACGCAGTGACTGTTGGCGTAGAAGATTATGATTTAAGTGATGTAAGAAAGAGTGTGAAATATCTTCTGGAAGATCACGTAGAATATGAATTTCGAACAACGGTAGTCTCACAGTTTCATGAGATAGAAGATATCAAAGAGATAGGAAAGTGGATAAAGGGCGCAAGAAACTACTATCTGCAGAACTTTGAAGATCATGGAACATGCATAACATCTGATCTTAGTGCCTGTGATACGGATACTTTAAAAAAGATGTTAGAGACGATGAAAGAATATGTAGAAAACGTAGCGATAAGGGGAATAAAGGAGTAAATTATGTATCGTGTTGTAAAAAGAGATGGAAAGATTGTTGATTTCAATTTAAGCAAGATTTCCGATGCCATTAAAAAGGCATTTGATGCGTGTGATAAAGCGTATGTTGATGATGTTATAGATCTGATTGCCTTAAGAGTAACATCTGATTTCTCATCTAAGGTTAAAGATGAAAGAATTACTGTCGAAGATATTCAGGACTCAGTGGAAAAGGTATTATCTGAAGCTGGTTATCCTGATGTAGCTAAGGCCTATATCCTTTATCGTAAACAGCGTGAAAAAGCCAGAAATGTCTCCAAGACAATGCTGGACTACAAGAAGCTGGTTGACTCTTATGTCAATGCGATTGACTGGAGAGTTAAGGAAAACTCAACTGTTACCTATTCTGTAGGTGGATTAATCCTTTCAAACTCCGGTGCAGTTACGGCAAACTACTGGTTATCTGAAGTATATGATGAAGAAATCGGCAATGCGCATAAAGAAGCTGATATGCATATCCATGACTTATCAATGCTGACAGGATACTGCGCAGGATGGTCACTTAAACAGCTGATCCAGGAAGGATTAGGCGGTGTAAACGGTAAGATTACTTCTACTCCTGCTAACCATCTTTCTACTTTATGTAACCAGATGGTTAACTTCTTAGGTATCATGCAGAATGAATGGGCCGGTGCTCAGGCGTTCTCTTCATTTGATACATATCTTGCTCCATTTGTAAAAGTTGATAACCTTTCATATAAGGAAGTTAAACAGAATATCCAGTCCTTCATCTATGGTGTAAATACTCCTTCTAGATGGGGTACTCAGGCACCATTCACTAACGTTACCTTAGACTGGACTGTTCCTGAAGATATGGCTGAACAGTACTGCTTAGTCGGTGGCAAGACTTTAGACTTCAAGTATAAAGACTGTAAGAAGGAAATGGATATGATCAACAAGGCCTTCATTGAAGTAATGATTGAAGGTGACGCTGATGGAAGAGGTTTCCAGTATCCAATCCCTACATATTCAATTACTAAGGACTTTGACTGGTCAGAGACTGAGAACAACAAGATGCTGTTTGAAATGACAGCCAAATATGGTACTCCATATTTCTCAAACTATGTCAACTCTGATATGAAACCTTCTGATATCAGATCAATGTGCTGCCGTTTAAGACTTGACTTAAGAGAATTAAGAAAGAAGTCTGGTGGATTCTTCGGATCTGGTGAATCTACAGGTTCTGTAGGTGTTGTTACAATCAACCTGCCTAGAATTGCCTACCTGGCAACAGATAAGGATGATTTCTATAAGAGACTTGATAAGCTCATGGATATCGCTGCCCGTTCATTACACGTAAAGCGTGAAGTTATCACCAAGTTACTGGATAACGGTTTATATCCATACACCAAGAGATATCTTGGTACCTTCAACAACCACTTCTCTACAATTGGTCTTGTAGGTATGAACGAAGCTGCACTTAATGCCAACTGGTTAAGATGTGATCTTACTAGTACGGCTGCTCAGGAATTTGCGGTTGAAACACTCAACCACATGAGAGAAAGACTTGTACAGTATCAGGAACTTTACCATGATCTTTACAACCTTGAAGCTACACCGGCTGAATCAACAGCCTACCGTCTGGCTAAAAAGGATAAGGAAAGATACCCTGATATCATCACCGCTTCTGAAAACGGTCATACACCATACTATACAAACTCATCTCATTTACCAGTAGGTTATACAGAAGATATCTTCTCTGCTCTCGATGTTCAGGATCAGTTACAGACTCTGTATACTTCAGGTACAGTATTCCATGCCTTCTTAGGTGAAAAACTGCCTGACTGGAAAGCTGCCGCTAATCTTGTAAAGAAGATTTCCGACAACTACAAACTTCCATACTATACAATGTCGCCAACCTATTCGATCTGTCCTGAACACGGATATATCACAGGTGAAGCATACACATGTCCAAAGTGTGGCAAGAGAACAGAAGTATGGTCAAGAATTACCGGTTACTACCGTCCAGTACAGAACTGGAACGATGGTAAAGTTCAGGAATTCAAACAGCGTAAGGAATACAACATCAAGACTTCAGTTATGAAGGCTAAAGATATTATCTCTGATGTTGCAGAAGCTAAGGCTCAGGCTGAAAAACTGGATTCTGTAAGCTTAAGTGTTCCTGTAAACGGTAAAGTAATGTTGTTTACAACCAAGACCTGTCCAAACTGCAAACAGGCAAAACAGTTATTAAGCACTAACGGTATTACCTATGAAGAAATGGATGCGGCTGTAAATGGTGATCTGCTTGATAAGTATGACATCATGGGTGCTCCTACACTGGTAGTTACTGATGGTGAAAACTTCGATAAATATTCAAGTATCGTAGATATTCAGAAGTTTACCGAATCAAACCATAAAGCTTAATCTCAGGATTATTCAATAAGGCTGTATCATATGATACAGCCTTTTTTAATGTTAAAATATTGATATGCTGAATGATACGATATGTGCCATTTCGACTGCTTTAAAAGATGGGGCCATCTCTATAGTAAGAATGTCTGGAGATGATTCTTTTGATATTATCAGAAGTATTTCATCCATTAAAAATATTGAACCCAATACTATTAAATACACTCATATATATAACAGTAATAATGAGATTATCGATGAAGTACTGGTATCCTTTTTTGAAAAGGGCAGGTCCTATACGATGGAAGATATGGTAGAGATAAACTGCCATGGAGGAATCTATGTTACCCGTTCTATTCTTAATCTTTTACTTGAAAAGGGATGTAGAATTGCGGAACCTGGTGAGTTCACCAAAAGAGCCTATCTCAATGGTAGAATTGATCTTTCAGAAGCTGATTCCATCAATGATCTGATCAAGGCGAACAGCTCAGTTCAGGCTAAAAGTGCTTTAAAAGGTATAGGGGGATCTGTAGAAAGACTGCTTACACCTTTAATGGATGAAATGAAGAATGTCATTTCGATGATTGAAGTAAATATCGATTATCCCGAATATGAAGATGAAACAGAGATGAGTAATGATGTCATTAAACCATATCTTGAGAAGTGGCTTAAAGAATCTGAAGATATGATTGATAAGGCAGAAAGATTCAATACGATTAAAGAAGGTCTTAATACCGTTATTATCGGTAAACCTAATGTCGGTAAATCATCTCTACTTAATGCCCTGTTAGAAAAGGATAAGGCTATTGTAACGGATATTGCCGGAACGACTAGAGACCTTGTAGAAGGGAAACTCGTCTTAAAGAATATCACTTTAAATCTGATAGATACCGCAGGTCTACACGAAACTGATGAACAGATTGAAAGAATAGGTATAGAAAAATCAAGGGAAGCTGCGGATAAGGCAGATCTTATTATACTTGTGATAGATTCTGATAATATCACTGAAGAAGATGAACAGCTGATGAATGAATATAAGAACAGGAATCTTATAACTGTCTATAATAAATCCGATCTAAAGAAGATGGATGGTATCTCTATCAGTGCCCTAAACAATGATATTCATGAACTGACGGACTATCTTAATGAAAGATATAAGGAAGATATATCGCTTGTGGATGAAGATATCCTGAATAATGAAAGACAGATATCTTTAATGAAGAAGGCGAGAAACTGTATGAAGTCAATGTATGAACATATCGATACCGATGGTATAGATATGGTTATTACAGATCTTATGGAAAGCTATCATTATCTCTGTGATATTTTAGGAAAGGAATATCAGGAAGATCTGATCGATCACATGTTCAGAAATTTCTGTCTGGGTAAATAATTATGTGGTTAGATTCACATTGTCATATAAATGATGAAGCCTATAATGATGACCGTAATGAAGTTCTTCAAAGGATGGTAAATAACGGCGTCAGTAAGGCGATGATTGTTTCCCTTAATGAAGAAGAATATATCTTTTCAAAGACAATTAAATATGATGGTATAAGTCTTAAGAATTCTGTCGGGATATATCCTGGGGATGTGGATAAATATGATGAAGAAACATTAAACAGGATTATATCTTTGTTTAAGGAAGATGAATGTTCAGCTGTTGGTGAAATAGGACTTGATTATCACTGGGGTAAAGAAAACAGGGATAGACAGTTATATTACTTTGAAAGACAGCTTATTGAGGCAAGAAAACTGGATAAACCGGTTATTATTCATAGTCGTGATGCGGCGAAAGATACCTTTGATCTATTGAAGAAATATCCTGGTAAAGGGGTTATGCACTGTTATGCGGGAAGTAAGGAACTCGCAAGGGAATATGTAAAGTTTGGATACTATATATCATTCTCTGGTGTTATAACATTCAAAAACGCCAAGGAACCTCTGGAGGTAATTAGAAGTATACCTTTAGATAAGATACTTATTGAGACAGACTGTCCTTACCTTACACCTGTTCCATATAGAGGCAAAAGAAATGAACCATCATATGTCATATATACAGGTAAAAAGGTGGCGGAAGTACTTGATATAAGTGAAGAAATGTTAAGTAAAGAATTAAACAGAAATTATGATGAACTCTTTGGAGTATAATGAAATAGTTATGGAGGTATTTTTATGGATTTATTGATATATGCAGTACTGGTGCTTGCGCTGGGCTTTGTGATCTATAAAAACATTTTTCTTATTAAACGTATGAAATACAACAATCGCTATATAGAATGCTATAAGGCGATGCTCAACGATGATGAAGGTGCGGAAGCTCTGATTGATAAAACCATTGCGGAAGAACCTAGTGAAGAATTCAAGAGTAAGACAAGATTCTTCAAGCTTTACTATGATATGGACAAGGAAGATAATATCAGGACCTGTGTTGATGATATTGATATGAAGGCTATCTTCTTTAATAAGGGACAGATTGACAGGCAGAAGGCCAATCTTAATTCTGATTCGTTCCTCTGGCTCATGATGGATATGGCTAAAGCCCGTAAGGTATCACGTTTTGATGTGATGGACGCTTTATTAAAGAAAGTAACGGATATTGATGAATTAAGTAACCGTCTTGAAAGAAAACTGGTTGAAGTTTTATATCAGTCATTAAAGGAAGAAGGAGATCGAGGTTTACCGTTCTTCAAGGAAATTATTGATGGCGGATATTATGAGATGCAGTATGATAAACAGATGATCGGTTTATACAAGAATATCTCTGCCGTAATGTTAGACGTTAATGGTGAACTTTTTGATGAATACTACAAGGAAGATCTCAAGAAGTTTGTGAAGACGTTGATTGGTGGATCTTTCATGAAACTGGTTGGTAACTATGACAAGTTTGCGGTTGTCGATGAAGAAACCGAAACTGTCGAAGAAACAGTCACAGAAGACACTCCAGCACTTGAAGAAGTTCCTGTAGAAGAAGAAACTGCAGAAGTAACTAAGGAAAACAATACAGAAGAATAATGAAACTGATTGCCGGACTAGGAAATCCAGGAAAAGAATATGATACAACCCGCCATAACGCGGGTTTTATGGCTATGGACAGAATACTCGATAAACTCTCCATCAGCCTCGATAAGAATAAATTCAATGCCGTATATACCATCTATCGGTATAAGGATGAAAAGGTAATTTTTGTAAAACCATTGACCTATATGAATCTTTCAGGAGAAGCCGTTCAGGCTTTAATGAATTTCTATGATATCGATGTAAAAGATATCCTGATTATTCATGATGATCTGGATCTGCCTGTAGGAAAACTTCGAATCCGTTATCAGGGATCCAGTGGTGGTCAGAAGGGTATGGGTTCTATCATTAATCACTTAGGTACATCCGATATCAACAGGATCCGTATAGGTATCTCCAATGATAAGCTCATCGACACAAAGGATTATGTCTTAGGCAAGTTCTCCAAGGAAGATAAGGAAATACTTGATATTACTTTAGATAAGGCGGCAGAAGCGGCTTTATATTTCCTTGATCATCCGATTGAAGAGGTTATGTCTAAATTTAATTAAATGAAATATCTTAATCTTTTAAATGATCTTGATAATATCCTGAATGAGAAAACTCATTCTTTTTTAAGTTATAACTCGCTTGTTGAAGAAGCCATCAAGATAGCTTTAAGGGCAAGAAATACCAACCGTCCAATCATCATCGTCAAAGAGAACGGATATCTCGCCAACAGGTTAAAAGAAATACTGTTATCCTATTTTGAAAATGAAGAACTGGTATCTTTCTTTCCGGAAGAATCTTTAAGAGCGGAAGAGATAGCGTCTTCTTTTGAAAACAGGGCTGAAAGAATCAGCAGCCTTTACCGCATCATTACTGAAGATAAAATTAAGGTTATCATTACGACACCTTATGGTCTTATAAGACATCTTCCTGATAAAAAAGAGTTAAAGGACAATATCATTTATCTTAAAAAGGATGATGTCTTAAATAAGGAAGAACTCGTTGAAAAACTTATCAGGATGGGATATGAAAAGACAAATCACGTTGAAACGCCGATGTGCTTTGCCTCAAGAGGCTATATTGTCGATGTCTACAGTGTCAATTATGAATGGCCTATACGTATTGAATTCTTTGATGATGTGATAGATTCTATCCGTTTCTTTGACAACAATACCCAGAAAACCATAAAGATAATTGATGAAGCTGTTATCTGCTTCGCAAAGGACGTGTTCTTTTCCGACGAAGAAAAGAAAGAACTCAAAGAAAAGGTTGAAGTAATATCCGGACAGATGGAACTGGAACTTGAGAATCTTTATAATGATATCTTTTATCAGTCACAGTATTTCTATACATCTTATTTCAAAAGATCACATCTGAAGGATTATTTTAAAAATCCTGTCTTATATCTTTCTGATATAGAAAAGATAGAGGCGCATTTAAAGATGTTATCTCAGGAGAGTATTTCCTATATACAGGAGATGCATGAAGAAAAAAGACTGCCTTTGAAGTTTTATGTCTACGCTGATTTTAATACGGAAAGAAGTAATGTCGATGAACTTGAGGGTAAGCCTTTTGGTGATATCAGTTATCTTGAAACGATAGATCTTCCTTATGGAAACCTTGATTTCCTGCTTAATATCATTTCCCAGGAACAGAGTAAATATAAGTTAATTATCGTCAATGAAAAAGAAGTCACCAGACTTATCGATTCTTTAATTCAGATCGGTTTACCTTATACGATGTATTCTGATGAACTTCATGAGGGAATCAATGTCGGAATAGGGGATATCTACGGTGGTTTTGAAATAGAGAAGATGGATCTCAGTGTCTATACCGCTATGGAACTGTTCAAACAGAAATCACACAGCGGAAGGTTCGCAAATAAATATGCGGAAGCTACAGCTTTAAACTCTTATGAAGAACTCAATCCTGGAGACTATGTCGTACATGATTCCTATGGTATAGGGCAATACGTGGCAATTGAAAAAAGGATTATCAATAATATTGAATGTGATTATCTCAAGATTATCTATAAGGGTAATGATGAGTTATTGGTTCCTTTATCACAGTTTAATCTTGTAAGAAAATATGTATCCAAAGAAGGTGTTGTACCCCGTTTACATAAACTCGGTTCAAAGGAATGGGCAGAGACCAAAAAAAGAGTTGAAGAAAACGTTGAAGATATTGCGGGTAAACTCGTGGAACTTTATTCTTTACGAGAGACCAATATCGGTTTTGCGTATTCTCCTGATAATGAACTGACTAAAGAGTTTGATGATGCGTTTGAATATGAACTCACAAGAGATCAGGCGATTGCGATTGATGAAGTAAAAGAAGATATGGAAAAGCCTAAACCGATGGATAGACTCTTATGTGGAGATGTCGGTTTCGGTAAGACGGAAGTGGCGATCAGGGCCGCATTCAAGGCGGTACTGGACAGTAAACAGGTGGCATATCTATGTCCTACGACAGTTCTTTCTTTTCAGCACTTTGAGACCTTTAAAAAACGTTTTGACAAGTTTGGCGTAAGAGTTGAACTCTTAAACAGATATGTCATGCCTTCAAGGCAGAAAGAGATACTTGATGATTTAAAGGAAGGCAAGGTGGATATCATTATCGGTACACACCGTATACTGTCTAAGGATCTTGAATATAAGGATCTTGGTTTACTGATAATCGATGAAGAACAGCGCTTTGGTGTTGAACATAAGGAAAAGATCAAGGAACTTAAAAATTCAATTGATGTATTGTCTTTATCGGCTACACCAATACCACGTACATTACAGATGTCTTTGATCGGTATCAGAGGTTTAAGTAATCTCAATACTCCTCCTAACAACCGTTATCCTGTACAGACATATGTTGTGAATAAGTCGGAGAGTCTTGTGGAAGAAGTTATCATGAGAGAACTCGAAAGAAACGGACAGGTCTTTTATCTCTACAACAATGTCGATCTGATCTACAGTGTTGCCTCTAAACTTTCAAAGGCTTTACCATACGCCAAGGTTGCGGTAGCCCATGGTCAGATGGACAGGGAAGAGATCGAAGATGTGATGTACAGGTTCTATCAGGGTGAAATAAATGTACTGATCTGTACAACCATTATTGAAACAGGACTTGATATACCTAACGCCAATACGATAATCGTGGAAAATGCGCAGAACTTCGGCTTATCGCAGCTATATCAGATTAAGGGAAGAGTCGGAAGAAGCGACCGTATAGCCTATGCCTATCTCATGATTCCGGAAAAGAAACAGCTGACAGAGACATCCTTAAAAAGACTTGAAGCGATCAAGGAATTCACATCTTTAGGTTCAGGTTATAAGATTGCGATGCGAGATCTGACGATTCGTGGTGCAGGAGATCTTTTAGGTCCTAAACAGTCGGGCTTTATTGATAATGTGGGTCTTGATCTGTATCTGGCGATGCTGAATAAAGCTATCAGTAAGGCCAAGGGTGAAGAAGTAAAGGAAGAAGAAGTTAAGGCCAATGTCAATGTTCCGATATCTTCATATATTCCTGATTCTTTCTCAGATAATGATTATGATAAACTGAATCTGTATCATGAATTATATGATATAAACACCAAGGAAGAACTCTTTGATTATTATCTTAAGATTACTGATGAATACGGAAGACTTCCTAAAGCGGTAGAAGCTTTATTTGAAAAGAAGAAACTGGAACTGCTGATTAATCTTAATCTTATAGATAAGGTAAGCAATATCAAGGGCAGGTTTATTATCAGACTGTCTAAAGATTATTCTGATCATATGGACGGTCTTAAACTCTTTGAATTCTGTAATAATCTGTCCAAGGATATGAATATTACCTATAAGAACCAGAAACTGGAGATATCCATTGAAAACCAGAAAGAGAATATCGGAAAGATGTTGAAGCTGGTGGATCATCTTGATGAACTGACTAGACATGAGAATTGATAAGTATTTAAAAGTAGCACGTATCTTAAAAAGAAGAGAAACCGGTAAGCAGCTGGCTTTGAATGAGCGTTTACTGATAAACGGTAAAATTGCTAAACCATCAAGTGAAATACTTGTGGGGGATAAAGTCAGAATTTTATTCGGTCATCGTGAGATTGAAATTGAAGTACTGGAATTAAGAGAGTCTGCGAGTAAGCAGCAGGCTTTTGAGATGTATCGCGTTATTGAAGAAAAAAAGGTAGATGAAGTATAATTAGCCTATGGAGAAAAAGACAAGAAAGAATAAGAAAAACGGTACTGTCGGTAAACTGATATCGATAGGACTCGTTATAATATCTATCGGTTTACTCAGTACAATATTAGGCAATGTCTATAATATTTTTGTATTGCAGAAACAGGCAGCTTTAGTTGAAAGTGAACTGGCATCATTAAGAGATGAAAATGCTTCACTTAATTCAACGAAAGAAAAACTTGAAGATCCTGATTATATTCAGACTTATGCCAGAGGGGAATATATGTTCTCCAAGGGTGATGAAAAAATCTTCTATCTTCCAGGAAACTGATATAAACCCCTTAAGGGGTTTTTAATAATTTGAATTATGAGACTGGTTATACAAAGAGTGAGCAGGGCATCATGTACGATTGATAATAAGGTTACCGGAGAAATAGGTAACGGTTTTATGGTGCTTGTAGGTTTAACTCATTCTGATGATGAAAAGATCGTAAAGAAGATGGCTGAAAAGATGTCCAAATTAAGAATCTTTGAAGATGAAAACGGTAAGATAAACAGATCCATATATGATGCGGGTGGAGATGTCTTATCGATATCGCAGTTTACTTTATACGCTGACTGCAAGAAAGGTAACCGTCCTTCATTTGATAAGGCTATGCCGGGAAATCTTTCATCAGGATTATATGATTATTTCAATGAGTGTTTAAGAGGACTTGGATTAAAAGTAGAGACGGGAATCTTTGGAGCTGATATGAAGATTGATTTATGTAATGATGGTCCGATAACGATAATACTGGACAGTGAGGAACTATGATTGAGAACTATTCTTTAAATGACATCGTACAGATGAAAAAAGACCATCCGTGCAGAAAATCCCATTACTGGAAGATAGTAAGAACAGGTGCTGATATCAAGATCAAATGTGAAGGATGCGGAGCTATTGTCATGATGGAAAGACCGGATTTTGAACGCAAATGTAAGAAGTTAATCTCAAAGGCGGAAGAAAACAATGATTAAGGCTGTTCTTTTTGACTTTGATGGTACGATATCAAACCGTCAGTATAATGCCTATTCCTTATTCAAGGATTATTTCCGTAAATATTTTCCTGATAAGAATGATATGGAATTTGAAGCTGTACTTCAGGATATGATGGTATATGACTGTAATGGAACAATTGACACAAAGTATCGTGTAGCACCGTTTATGAGAAAATACGGGAAGGATGTTCCGGAAGATTTTGAAGAAGTCTTTGTGCCTTTCTATTATCAGTACATGTATAAGTACTGTGTGGTTAAAAATGAAACCCATGAGGTCTTAAAGAAATTAAGAGATTCAGGCAAATACAAGATGGCTATTATCTCTAACGGTAACAGTAAGTCTCAGCATGACAAGATTGATTATGTGGATGTGGCTAAGTATTTTGATGTTGTGATGGTAGGCGGAGATATCGATATACAGAAACCTGATCGAAGAGTCTTTGATTATGTAACGGATAAACTTGGAGTCAGAAACGAAGAATGTATCTTTGTAGGGGATGTCTTTTCTACGGATATCTTAGGAGCATACAATGCCGGTATGATTCCGGTATGGATGAAGACAGATCCTGAAAAACCTCATGATTTCTATGATGGCTATATCATTGATAATCTGAATCAGCTGTTTGAGATACTGGAGAAGATATAAAAACCCTTTATTTAAGGCGTATAATGAAGTTCACTTTAGAATTTAGGGTAGTCTCACTTTAGAATTTCGGAAAATTGCATAAAATATACGATTATCATTGAATTATTTAAACAAATAGGGTAATATAATTAAGCATCAATATACCATAGACAGTAACGGCGTATGCTTAATAATGTTACCGAGGTGAATCGATTAATGATTTTTTTACCTGCGTCTATGAGTACGCAGGTTTTTATTTTTATGAGTATAGGGATGTTAGAAAGAGGGAATATGAATCAAGCTGTATTAGAAAACAAACAGGCTGTTGTAGCTGAGATTACTGATAAGATCAAGAATTCAGATGCGACTGTTGTTTGCGAGTATCGTGGTCTTAGCGTAGCTGAAGTAAGTGAACTGAGACGTAACCTTAGAGCTGAAAATGTTGAATTCAAGGTTTACAAGAACACTATGGTCGAAAGAGCGTGTGATGATCTTGGATTTGGCGATCTTAAGAGTGATCTTAGTGGCCCTAATGCGTTTGCGTTCTCAAGTGATGCGACTGCTCCAGCCAGAGTTTTAGCTAAGTTCGCGAAGAAACACCAGGCCCTGGTACTCAAGAGTGGTATTGTCGAAGGAAAGGTTGTTGATAACGCTACAATTAAGGAATTATCTACATTACCTAACCGTGAAGGCATGCTGTCGATGTTACTAAGCTGTTTACAGTCACCTGTAAGTTCATTCGCAAGAGTTATTAAAGCTGTTGCCGATAACAAGGGTGAGGCTCCTGCTGAAGCACCTGCTGCTGAAGCTGCACCGGTTGAAGCGCCTGTTGAGGCTGCTCCTGCTGCAGAAACTGCTGCACCTGCGGAAGCTGCACCAGCTGCTGAAGCACCTGCTGCTGAAGCTGCTGCTGAGTAAGTCATACTCAGAATTATTATTTATTAAGAAAGAAAGAGAGAATTTAAATTTATGGCAAAATTATCACATGAAGATATTCTGGCTTACTTAGAGGAAGCCAGCATCTTAGACTTAAATGAATTAGTTAAGGCAATTGAAGAAAAGTTCGGCGTTACTGCTGCTGCTCCAGTAGCTGTTGCTGCTGCTCCAGCTGAAGAAGCTGCTCAGGGTCCTACTTCTGTATCTGTTATCCTGACAAGCTTTGGTGAAGCTAAGACTGCTGTTATCAAGGTAGTTAAGGAAATCACTGGTTTAGGCTTAGTTGAAGCTAAGGGTTTAGTTGACAAGTGCCCAAGCCCAATCAAGGAAAACATCTCTCCTGAAGATGCTGAAGCTATCAAGAAGAAGTTAGTAGACGCAGGAGCTTCTGTCGACGTCAAATAATTAAATGGCCCATTATTTTACGGATAATAAGGACCTTAAGTCGGATCGACATGAGTTTACTTATTATTTTGGTAATGAGTTATTCTGTTTCACTACCGATAATGGCGTATTTTCGAAAGAGAATATCGATTACGGCAGTTATATCTTAATTAAGACTATTTATTCATTGAATCTTGGAAGTTCTTTACTGGATCTTGGCTGCGGATATGGTCCTATCGGAATCATTCTCAAACGTTTCAATCCTTCACTGGATATTGAAATGGTTGATGTCAACTCAAGAGCCACAGAACTTGCAGTATTGAATAATCAAATCAATTCAACAGATATTAAAGTTCATCTTACGGATGATATTACAAAACTTGATCATAAGTTTGATACGATCGTGCTTAATCCTCCTATCAGGGCGGGTAAGGCTGTGATGTATGACTTATATGAGAAATCAAGGGATATGTTAAACCATGACGGTCATTTCTATATTGTTATAAAGAAATCCCATGGGGCTATGTCATCCAAAAGAAAACTTGAAACACTATTTGCAGAGGTTAATATTATCGAGAAAGAAAATGGTTATTTTGTGATCGATAGTTTTAATCCTGCTGGCAGTTAATTATTTGAAAGGACGGCGAATCGTGACACAAACATATAAAACAGTTAAATTGGGTAGACATTCTAGTCGCCGTGACTACTCTAAGGTAAGTGGTTCTCTGGAACTGCCTAATCTTGTAGAGGTACAGACTGATTCCTTCAAGTGGTTTACAAGTGAAGGTATCAAGGAAGTATTTGATGATATTTATCCAATCCAGAACTATGGCGGAAATATTCGCCTTAAGTTATTAAACTTTGCGTTTGGTGAACCAAAACATACTGTTGCGGAATCCAAATACCGTGAAGAAGATTATCGCGCTCCTTTAAATGCGAATATGGAGTTGGAAATTGTCGATGAGGAAACCGGTGAAGTTATCACACGTAAGGAAGAGGTTTTCTTAGGTGATTTCCCTATGATGACTCCAACTGGCACATTTATTATTAATGGTGCGGAAAGAGTAATTGTATCCCAGATTGTCAGATCTCCTGGTGCGTATTTTGATGCGACTACTGATGATAAGACAGGAAAGGATTCATTCTCCGGTGAACTGATTCCTTCACGTGGTACGTGGCTGGAATTTTTCACTGATGATAAGAAGAACGCTTTAGGCAGACTGATGAATATGTCAGTAGACAGAAAGCGTAAAATATTATCTACTATTTTATTCAAGTGTATCGGTTTCTCTTTGAACCTGGAAAAGGGAGAAGATGGTTTTGATGTGGAAAAAGTCAAGACATTTATCTCTTCTATGGGTCTTGATGTTTATGAAGATCTGATCAATCAGAATGATGACCGTGAATTCTTAAATATCTATGAAGCTATCTACACTTCATTCTTAGGAGCTTATGAAGAGATTGTAAATACTCTTCAGGCTGATAAGACCAAGACTACTGATGCGGCATTACTGGAAATGCACAAGAACCAGAAACAGGATGAAGTTCCTACTGTTGATGGTGCAGCTTCCTTAATGAACGCCAAATTCTTCGATCAGAAGAAATATGATCTCACTGCAGCCGGCAGATACAAACTTGGCAGAAAGCTCAGCGTTATCGATCGTATGGAACATCATGTTTTAGCACATGATATCTATAAGGCTGATGGTGAAGTTCTTTATAAGGCCGGTACTTTAATCAATAAGGAAGAAAGAAATGTCTTAAGAGAATATCTGAACAAGGGTTCCCATGTTGAAGCATTCCCATTCAGACATACTTTCTCTCATCCAACTGTTGTCGAAGTACCAACTGAAGACAAACTTGCCTTAGTGGGCAGAATTCTTGCGAATGATGTTGATATCAAGGGCAAGACCTATTTCATGGGTACAGCCTTAAGCGAAAAGGATATCAAGACTTTAGCCAAGAGTGTTTCAAAGGTAAGCGTATATTCAGGTATCATTGCCAAGGAAGTAGCTCTTACCAAGAACAATTTCAGTGCTGTAATGGATTACGGTCAGAGATTCTTCGTACTGGCAAGACTTACTGACAAGAACGGTGATGATGTACTGGTAGATGAAGAGCAGGCTATGCCTTACTATCTGCCTGATCATGATTCATATATGCTGATGAGCGATAAGGAAGAAGCTATTCATGCGCGTGTCAACGCCGGTGAAAAGATCTCCGCATGGCTTGTAGGTACTGCATGTCAGACAGTAAATATTGTTAATCCTGATGATGAAAAATCAGTTATCAAACTGATCGGTGTTGACCCATTAAACGATAAGAAGTGTATCACCATGTCAGATATGATTGCACTGTATAACTATATGCTGACAATCACTGAAGGTGTTGGTACATCTGATGATATCGATATGCTGGGTAACCGTCGTATCCGTACTGTTGGTGAACTTATTCAGAATCAGTTCAGAATCGGTTTATCAAGAATGGAAAAGGCAGTTAAAGAAAAGATGTCCATTACCGAAATCGAAAATGCGACACCTAAGACTTTAACCAACAACCGTCCATTATCCGGTGCGATCAGAGAATTCTTCTCATCATCTCAGTTATCTCAGTTCATGGATCAGCAGAATCCACTGGCTGAATTAACCAACAAACGTCGTATTTCCGCTTTAGGTCCTGGCGGTCTGACCAGAGAAAGAGCGAGCTTCGAAGTGCGTGATGTTCATAACTCACACTATGGACGTATCTGTCCAATTGAAACTCCAGAAGGTCAGAACATCGGTCTGATTTCCTATCTGACTACCTATGCCAAGATCAACCAGTACGGCTTCATCCAGACTCCTTACCGTAAGGTAGACAAGGATGGAAACGTTGCAGAAGATTATATCTATCTTTCAGCTGATGATGAAAACGACTATATCATCGCTCAGGCAAACGAAGTAGTTGACGGTAAGCTCGTTAACGATCAGGTCGTTGCCCGTAAGGTTGGTGAAACCATCCTTGCGAATAAGGAAGATGTTGAACTGGCTGACGTATCACCTAAACAGATTGTTTCGGTGGCAGCCGCATGTATCCCATTCCTAGAAAACGATGACGCATCACGTGCGTTAATGGGTGCCAACATGCAGCGTCAGGCTGTTCCGCTTTTAAAACCAAACGCACCATACGTTGGTACAGGTATTGAAGCCAAGATTGCCAGAGACTCTGGTACAGGCCTCGTATCCTATGATGATGGTATCGTTACCTATGTCGATGCCAACAAGATCATCATTACTTCCAAAGATGGTGTTGAACATGAATATGCCTTAGCCAAGTTTGAACGTTCCAATGCGGGTACCTGCATTAACCAGCGTCCTATCGTTGAAGATGGTGACGAAGTTAAGAAGGGCGAAATCATCGCCGATGGTCCTTCAATGGATGATGGTGAACTTGCCTTAGGTCAGAACGTTACTATTGCCTTCATGACATGGCATGGATACAACTATGAAGATGCGATCATCATGTCTGAAAGAATGGTAAAGGATGATGTCTATACTTCTATTCATATTGATGAATATTCAATTGAAAAGAGAAAGACAAAACTTGGAGATGAAGAAATCACCCGTGATATTCCTAATGTTCAGGAAGGCGCTTGCCGTAACCTGGATTCAAGAGGTATTGTCATGGTCGGTGCTGAAGTTAAGGAAGGCGATATCTTAGTCGGTAAAGTTACTCCTAAAGGTCAGTCTGATGCATCTCCTGAAGAAAAACTGTTACTCGCTATCTTCGGTGAAAAATCACACGAAGTAAGAGATAACTCATTAAGAGTACCTCACGGTGGTGCCGGTATTGTACAGTCTATCAGAGTGTTCAAACGTTCTGAAGGCTACGAACTGGGACCTGGTGTTACTGAAGTAATCAAGGTTTACGTTGTTCAGAAACGTAAGATCCACGAAGGTGACAAGATGGCCGGACGTCATGGCAACAAGGGTGTCATTTCCAAGATTCTCCCTGTTGAAGATATGCCGTTCATGCCTGATGGTACTCCTGTTGATATTATGCTTAACCCGTTCGGCGTGCCTTCACGTATGAATATCGGACAGGTTCTGGAAATCCATCTGGGTATGGCTGCCAAGACTTTAAGTGAAAAGGCAGGATATCCGATCAAGTTTGCGACACCGGTATTTGACGGTATTACAAACGAAGAACTGACAGATATCATGAAGGAAGCCGGAAACTCTATGGATGGTAAGATTGCCCTTAGAGATGGTAAGACCGGTGAAGCATATGATGAAAGAATTTCCGTTGGTGTCATGTACATGATCAAGCTTGCACACATGGTTGATGACAAGCTGCATGCGCGTGCTACAGGTCCATACTCACTGGTAACTCAGCAGCCATTAGGTGGTAAAGCCCAGAATGGTGGTCAGAGATTCGGTGAAATGGAAGTATGGGCACTTGAAGCCTATGGTGCTGCTCATACCCTGGAAGAAATTCTTACAATCAAGTCCGATGACGTTAACGGCCGTACAAAGGCTTATGATGCGATCATCAAGGGCAAAAAGATTCCTGAGGCAAGTCTTCCTGAATCATTCAATGTCTTAAAGAACGAATTACAGGCATTGGCTGTTGATATCAGATTACTGGATAAGGACGGCAATGAAGTAAGCATGGACAAGAATGAAGAAGAAGAAAGAAATGTTGAAACTAACACTGATGCCTCAATGGTAAGTGATACTGAAGGTTTATCTATCAGAATCGGTGAAGATGATGATGCACCTGAAGCTGTATCAGGATTTGAAGATTTAATGGAAGGAGAGGAATAAGATATGACAAACAATAAGTTTGAAGCTATTAAAGTCGGTCTGGCTTCTCCTGAAAGAATCCTGGAATGGTCTCATGGTGAAGTAACAAAACCTGAAACAATCAACTACCGTTCACAGAAGCCTGAAAGAGACGGTCTTTTCTGCGAAAGAATTTTCGGTCCTTCAAAAGACTGGGAATGTTACTGCGGTAAGTATAAGAAAGTAAGATACAAGGGTGTTGTATGTGATCGATGTGGTGTTGAAATCACCAAATCTTCTGTACGTCGTGAACGTATGGGTCATATCGCCCTGGCAGCTCCTGTTACCCATATCTGGTACTTAAAGGGTATTCCTTCTAGAATGGGTTTAGTACTGAATGTATCTCCTAAGATTCTTGAAGAAGTAACATATTTCGTAACCTGGATTGTTACAGATCCTGGTGACTGTGATGAACTTGAATACAAGATGGCTTTATCAGAACTGGAAGTAAGAAATTACGAAGCTCTGTATGGTAAAGGTGCTTTCAAGGCTCAGACTGGTGCTGAAGCCATCAAGACTTTACTTGAACAGGTCGATCTTGAAAAAGAAAAGAAACAGATCACTAAAGAACTTGAAAAAGCTCAGAGTGACAAGCGTAAGAAACTGATCAAGAGACTTGAAACAATCAACGCTTTCATTGAATCAGACAATAAGCCTGAATGGATGGTTATGACTGTATTACCTGTTATACCACCTGATCTCAGACCAATGCTGCAGCTTGACGGTGGCAGATTTGCGACATCTGATTTAAATGATCTGTACAGAAGAGTTATTACCCGTAACAACCGTTTAAAGAAATTGCTGGAAATCGGTACTCCTAGTATCATCGTTCAGAATGAAAAACGTATGCTGCAGGAAGCTGTCGATGCCTTAATTGATAACGGCCGTCGCGGTAATCCTGTCAAGAGTTCTGCCAACAGACCTCTTAAGTCTCTGTCTCACTCTTTAAAGGGTAAGCAGGGCCGTTTCAGACAGAACCTCTTAGGTAAGCGTGTTGACTTCTCAGGACGTTCAGTTATCGCTGTTGGACCAGATCTCAAGATGTACCAGTGCGGTATTCCTAGAGAAATGGCTATCCAGCTTTATAAACCATTCGTTATCAACGAACTGGTAAATCAGAAAATTGCTCAGTCATCAAAATTCGCTGAAAAGATGATTGAAAAACAGGATCCACAGATCTGGGACATCGTGGAAGAAATCATGGATAATCATCCTGTATTCCTTAACCGTGCCCCTACATTACATAGACTTGGTATTCAGGCCTTCAAGCCAAAACTCGTAGAAGGTAGAGCTATCCGTTTGCATCCACTTGTATGTACAGCGTTCAACGCGGACTTCGATGGTGACCAGATGGCTGTCCATCTTCCATTATCGGAAGAAGCAAGAGCCGAAGCTGAAATCCTGATGCTCGCCAGCAACAACATCCTGGGTCCTAAAGATGGTAAACCAATCGTTACACCATCACAGGATATGGTCCTTGGTAACTTCTATCTGAACATGGAAGAAACTGCCGAAGAATTCTACGAAAAAGCTGATGCGATTGATGCGTTAGGTGACGCTGAAACCGCAGCTGTATGGAGAAGATACGGCGATTCTGAAGGACATGTCTATAAAGATTTTGATGAAGCCATGATGGCCTACAACAATAAACAGGTTCACCTGCATACACGTATTGCCATTCCTGCTGCTTCACTCGATAAGGAAGATTTCACTGAAGAAGAAAGAGGTATGTACCTTATTACTTCTATCGGTAAACTGATCTTCAATACTTCATTCCCTGCTGATTTCCCTTATATCAACGGAATCGGCGGTGATGCCTTAAAGAAGACTGACCACAAGAACTTCGTTCCGGTTGGTACTGATATCAAGGCATATATCAAGAAACAGCCTGTAGCACCAGAAATGGTCAAGAAATCTTTAGGTAAGGTTATTGCGGAAGTCTTCGCAAGATACAAGACTGAAGGTTCAGCAGCTATTCTTGATAACATCAAGGACCTGGGTTTTGAATATTCAACCGTTGCCGGTATGACTATTTCCCTGGCTGATATCAATGTCGCTCCTAACAAACAGAAGTACGTTGATGAAGCCAAGGCTAAAGCCGATGTTCTTCAGAACCTGTTAAAGAGAGGCCAGCTGACTCTTCCTGAATGGGAAAAGCACTTCTCTAAACTGTGGGCTGATACAACCAACGCCATTGGTGATGACGTTATGAACAACCTGTCACGTAAGTCTCCAATCAACATGTCATATGTTTCCGGTGCCCGTGGTAACAAGTCAAACTTCACACAGCTGGCTGGTATGCGTGGTCTGATGGGTCGTCCTACTCAGTCTAAGTCAAAGAAAGAATATCAGCCTTCAATTATCGAGGTTCCTATCTATTCTTCATTCCGTGAAGGATTAAACGTATCAGAATTCTTTATTTCCACCCATGGTGTGCGTAAAGGTCTGACCGATACTGCCTTAAAGACAGCTGAATCAGGCTATCTGACAAGAAGACTTGTCGATGTCGCTCAGGATGTCATGATCATGGAAGAAGACTGTCATACAGACCAGGGTTACTATGTAACTGATATCGTAGACCAGAAAGATAACTCCGTTATCGAAAAGTTCTATGACCGTATCGTTGGCCGTTATGCCAAGGAAACAATCAGCGATCCTGTAACTGGTGAAGTAATCGTCGATGAAGATGAATACATTGAAGAAGAAACTGCTGATAAGATTATCGCAGCCGGCGTTAAGGGTATGCATATCCGTAACACCTTCACATGTAAGTCTAAAGACGGTATCTGCCGTAAGTGTTATGGCCGCAACATGGCTACCGGTAAACTTGTTGAATCAGGTGAAGCTGTTGGTATCATGGCTGCCCAGTCAATCGGTGAACCAGGTACACAGCTGACCATGAGAACATTCCACTCCGGTGGTGTTGCCAATGCGGATGATGATATCACTCAGGGTTTACCGCGTGTTGAAGAACTGTTCGAAGCACGTTGCCCTAAGCACGCTGCTGTACTGGCTAAGATTTCAGGTGAAATCACTCAGATTCAGGAAAATGAAGATCATTCCTACGTCGTAGAAGTTACTAACGAAAAGGAATCAATCATTCATAAGTGTGACCTGTCACAGACTGTATCAAGCTGGCTTGAAGTCGGCTCTGTAGTCAAGGCTGGTGACAGACTGACTGAAGGTAACGTTGACCCTAAGGAACTCTTATCAATTGCCGGCGTACAGGCTGCCCAGAACTACATCCTCAAGGAAGTAAAGAAGGTTTACGCCGTAACCGGTATCGATATTTCCGACAAGCACGTGGAAATGATCATCAGACAGATGCTGAAGAAAGTTATCATCATCGACTCAGGTGATTCAGAACTCTGTGCCGGTCAGACAATTTCCTTAAAGCGTCTCAATGAAATGAACAATGCCCTCCTTATGGAAGGCAAGGCACCTGCGAAGTTTGGCCCACTGATGTTAGGTATTTCCAAGTCATCAGTAGAAACCGAATCATTCCTGTCGGCCGCTTCATTCCAGGAAACAACCAAGGTATTGACCGATGCTGCCGTAAACGGCAAGGTTGACCACCTCTTCGGTATCAAGGAAAACGTTATTATCGGTAAGCTGATTCCTGCAGGTACAGGTTCCAGATTCGAAAGAACTTCTACTGAACTGATCAAGCAGCGTGCAGCTGAACTTGACGCAATCAGAGAAGAAAAACTGGAAGCTGCCAAAGAGGAAGAAGAAAAACTTCCAACAGAACTGATCGGTGAAAACGAAGAAACAGATGACGTTGTCTATGATGACGGCATCGAAACTCCGGTAAGTGCTGAAGAAGAAGCTTATTAAAAGTTTTAAGGAGATGAGAAATCATCTCCTTTTTTATTGAAAAAGGTAGATAATATACTTAATTCAGGAGTAAACAACATGTCCAAAATATATAAGAGTACGCAAGAACTTATCGGTCATACACCTTTAATGGAACTGAGTCATATTGAAAAGATGGATGGAGTAAAGGCCAGTATCATTGCCAAACTTGAATCATTCAATCCGGGCGGTTCAGCCAAAGACAGAGTAGCGAAGAAAATGCTTGATGATGCGATAAGCGAAGGAAAACTTAAAGAGAATTCCGTCATCATTGAACCTACATCAGGCAACACCGGTATAGGTCTGGCACTGCTTGGTGCGGTAAGAGGTTATCGTACTATTATCGTCATGCCTGATACGATGTCAGAAGAAAGAAGAACCTTAATGAAAGCCTATGGGGCAGAACTTGTCTTGACGGATGGTACTAAAGGTATGAAGGGTTCCATAGAAAAGGCGGAGGAACTGTCTAAAGAAATACCTGATTCCTTTATCCCTGGACAGTTTGTCAATCCTTCAAACTGGAAGGCACATTATGAAACAACGGGTCCCGAAATCTATGAAGACATGGATGGCGATATAGATATCTTTGTAGCCACTGTAGGAACTGGAGGTACAATTACCGGAACGGGAAAATATCTTAAAGAAAAAAATCCTGATATAAAAGTGGTTGCGGTAGAACCTTCTGAATCTGCCGTGCTGTCTGGCGGTTCAGCAGGAAAACATGATATTCAGGGAATAGGCGCAGGCTTTATTCCGGAAGTTCTTGATACTTCTGTATATGATGAAATCATTACAGTCAGTACTGAAAATGCCTACGCTACCGCAAAGATGATCGGACAGAAAGAAGGTATACTTGTCGGGATATCTTCTGGGGCAGCGGTATGTGCAGCGATAGAACTTTCAAAGAAAAAAGAGAATGAAGGAAAAAGGATTGTTGTCCTCTTGCCTGATACTGGAGATCATTATCTTTCTACAAGTTTATTCAAATAAAATAACGCAGCCAAGCTGCGTTTTAAATATAAAAAAAGCTATCATAAGATAGCCCCCGGAATTTAATAAGTTAACCTATTAAGCTTCTTCTACGTAGAAGTTATTGTTGTCAGCTTCGCCGATTTCGTTCAGGATGGCCAAGTCTTTTTCAACAGTCTTCATGGAAGCATAGCTCTTAGCGCCTTCTTTATCAGCATTTTCAAAGTAGCCTTTAGCTTTTGAAACTTTACCAACATAGCCGGTTTCTAAGCTGTACTTATTTTCCCACTTGATGTTTAATTTCATCTTCGTTTCTCCTTTAAACGATACTATTATATCTAATTCATTGATTTTGTCAAATATGGTATCAGTAAATTGTGATTCCAAAGCGAAAATGTCTCAACCAATCCAAAGGGAAAATGTCCCGATA
>JAUNIH010000082.1 GCA_030523555.1 Erysipelotrichaceae bacterium | reverse complement strand
ATCATGGGCTTATAGCCCTAGTGCAAACCACCCGTTTTACGGGTGGTTATGATTTACTGAAGCTGCTGTTTCAGGATTTCGTTGAAGTAGACAACGCCATCTTTACCGGCCTGAATCAGATCATCAACATTTACTTCACCTGATTCTCTGGTGGCCAGAATCTGTAAGATCATGGCGAGGTTTACACCGGTAATAAGCTGAATCTTATCACTCTGTACATCTTCACCGATAATACGGGCCATGCAGTTGCAAGGTGATCCAAACAGCATATCACAGAAGACAAATACACCATCACCAGAATCAACTTCTTTAACGCCTTCCTTTAAGACATCAACGAATGTATCAGGATTGTCTTCCGCAAAAAGACAGTAGGCTTTCATCTGTGGCTGTTCACCGAAAAAGAGTCTGGATGTTTCCAGAATTCCCTGAGCCATAGGGCCATGGCTTGTAATAATTATTCCCTTCATAATATCCTCCGTTATTTATATAACTTTATTTAAGTATAACACGGGTTGAGACTTCTATGAGTGATATAATGAAAGCGGTTAACTGACCATAATGAAGGAGAGTATATGGACATTAAAAAACAGTATTTTGATGCCGTTAAAAAGCGTATTGAAGAAGCTTATGATCTTCAGGCAGAAAAGCTTAAGACAGTAGCTTCCATGTTTGGTGAATGTATGGAAAACGGTGGGGTTGTTCAGCTTGTCGGTTATAAACACGATGAAGAGTTTGTCAATGAACTGAATTACCGTGCCGGTGGTATCGCTCCATATCATGCGATAAAGCTCAAGGATATGATGCTGAAGGGTCTGATTAAGGCTGAAGATATTGAAAGCGGAAAAGTGTTTGAAGATTATTCGCTAATTGATAAGATTCCTCAGGCATATCAGCTTGACAGTAGAGATATGTATGTCATAGTTGATTTCTATGGCAATAAACCTTTATTTGTGGAACTCGCAAAAAGAATGAAGGAAGAAGGACATAAGGTTATAGGTGTCGTAAATAAGAAGACCTATGATGAAAAAGGTGGTACACTTCTTGATTACTGTGATGAATATCTTGATATGTGCGGTGATACGAAAGATGTGGCATTAGATATAGATGGTATAAAGGTTGATCAGTTAAGTTCAACCATTACCAATATTACAGCTCAGGAACTGACTGCTGAAGTATACAGCTACTATGTATCTAGGGGTAAGGAAGCACCGGTACTTTTAAGTGCCAATATCAAGGGCGCTGATATCCACAACAATTCCCTTACTGATCCATATGAAAGGAGAGTACGCTGATGATAGAGGCTAAAACCTTTAAAGAAGAAATACTGAATCTGCTTGATGTCTTATATGATTCACAGAAAGACAATCTTGAAGCTGTAGCTGTAGCTTTCAAGGAATGTATCGAAAAAGGCGGGGTAATCCATGTCTTCGGATCAGGTCATTCGGTTGGTTTAGGTATTGATATCAAAGACCGTGTGGGATCTTTAGTACCGATTCACATTATGGATATGAGTGATTTTGTGACCAAGGGTGGCGTTCCGCTTGAAGAATTCATGGATCGAAAGAATATCTTTGAAAGAAGACCTAATGTGGCAGGCAAACTTTATGAACTGTATGAAACAAAACCTGAGGATATCTTTGTGGTAATATCCAACAGTGGTATCAATGGAATTGTTATAGATATCGCATCTATTGCGAAGAATAACGGACATAAAGTTGTGATTATTACTTCCATGAAACATACACTGGCGGAAGAGCCAAGACATCCTAGCGGCAAGAAACTCTATGAGTTTGGTGATATCGTCATCGATAACTGCGGTCCGCATGGTGATGCCCTGATTCCAACTGATGGAGTTGCCAAGGTATGTTCCGTATCTTCCATCTGCAACAACTGTATAGCCCAGTCCGTTGCGGCAAGAACTATTGAAATGCTGATAGAAGATAATTATGAACCTTTACCGGTATTAAATGGTGATGAAGATCACGACAGTAAGATTAAAGAATTATATAAAGGAAGAATTTAGTTATGATATATGAATATGGTGATAAAATCACAGAACTGATGAAATACGCTGAAGAAAAGAATAAGGAAGCGATTGAGATTGCGGTTGATAAATTTGTCGAAAATATTGAAAACGATAAGATTATTCATACTTTCGGTACCGGACATTCACATATGCTGGGAATTGAACTTTTCGCAAGAGCGGGTGGTTTGGGCAATGTGGACGCAATGCTCGATCCTGATACCCTGACATCTTTTGGTGCTCAGAGATCTGGCGCCATGGAAAAGACCTGCGGCGTCTCTGATGTCATCTATGATTCCTACAACATTGAACCGGGTGATATCATGATCATCACTTCCAATTCCGGAAGAAATGCGATGCCTATAGAAATGGCCATGCGCTGTAAAAAAGAGGGTGTATACGTTATTGCGATTACCAATCTTGAACAGTCCAAAGCGGCAACTTCAAGACATCAAAGCGGCAAGAAGCTTTATGAATATGCTGATCTGATTATCGACAACTGCGTACCAAGTGGAGATGCCACAATGAATATCAATGGTATTTTAACCGGTCCTGGATCATCAATTGTGACGATGTTCTTAGTCAATACAATTGCCACTGAAGCGATGAAGAAGGTTGTTGCGGACGGTAAGCGTCCATATGTCTTCCAGTCACAGAATGTCGATGGTTTTGATAATAATGCCATCTATAATCATTTCAAAGGAAGAGTCAAACATTTCTAAGATAATGCCATCTTTATGATGGCTTTTTAAAAGGATAAATTATGATAATACAGAGTAAAAGAGTATATTTTGAAGAAAAACTGCAGCCTAAACAGATACGTATTGAAAAAGATATGATTACAGGAGTATTCCCTTACGGTTTATTCAAGGTGGATACCGATTATGGTGACCTTATTGTAATGCCGGGTTTATGTGATGTTCACAATCATGGATATAACGGATGTGAAGCCAATACGGCTACTAGGAAATGGCTTAAGGAATGGAGTGAATATCTTCCTTCAGAAGGCGTTACTTCGACACTGGCTTCCATTTCTTCTTCACCTAAAGAAAAACTGATGGTATCTTTGGACAATATCGGAACCTTCATTGATAAGTACAATAATAAAGGTACTCATATTCTCGGTGTCTATGAAGAAGGACCGTTTATCTGTTCTACCAAGGAAAGAGGTGCTCAGAACCTAGATTATCAGATTATCCCTGATAAGAAAGTCATAGATGAATTCAATGATGCCGCACATGGACATCTGATCTATGTGATGATAGCCCCAGAGATGTTAAACGGAGATTATTCCGTAATTGATTACTGTGTTAAAAAGGGTATGAAGGTCGCTATAGGTCATACCGGAGCCACATTTGATATATGTAAGGAAGCTGTTGAACATGGGGCCATATCATTTACCCATACCTATAACGGAATGAAAGGTCTTCATCATAGAGAACCTGGTGTAGTAGGGGCAGCGATGTATTATGATCACTGTTATGCAGAATGTATCTGCGATGGTATTCATGTCAATAAGGTTGCGGCAAATATCCTGGCTAAAACCAAAGGCAAAGACAAATTTATACTGATTACCGATTCTGTATCGATTAAAGGTTTACCTGTAGGTATTCATAAGGATGATCATAAGGGCAGATCAACCACTATTACCGAAGATGGTGTAGGCTATATTACCGGAACCGATACTTTAGCCGGATCATGTCATAAGTTAAATCACATTCTTGATTATGCGATTAATACTGCAGGTATTGATGAGGTTACAGCTTTAAATGCGGTTACGGTTAATCCGATGAAGATGCTGGGAATAAATGATAGAGGTCTTATTAAAGAAAACTATAAGGCGGATATTGCGGTATTTGAAGACGGCTTTAAAAATGTAGTGACATATATTGATGGTAAAATATTCAAAAAGGGGAAATAAAATGAGTAAATATGTTAAAGGTGCACATCATATCAATTTAAGACCTAATCATGAAAACTATGATGCGTGTATGAAATTCTATACAGAAGATCTGGGTTTAGAAATGACTTCTTTCTGGAACAAGATGAGAGGTGATTTCAACAGCCGCAACTGTTTTATTGAATGCGGTAATGGTACAACACTTGAAGTATGTGAATGTGAAACAGGGACAACTGATGCAGGCATCATTCAGCATTTCTCTCTTGAAGTAAACAGTGTAAGAGAACTGATGACTCATTTAAAGGAAAAGGGTTATACCTTCTCCAATTCAAAGGGGCAGCCGACAGATGATTCCATAATTGATGCCACCGTATGTGGTGTACATATGAATATCTTCTTTGTGAAGAGTCCTTCTGGAGAACTGGTAGAATTCTTAGAAATCGTAAAAGACTAAAAGGGTAATTTGACATATTGAGTGTTTTTGGAAAATCGCTCATTGTCTTAATTTGTGT
>JAUNIH010000081.1 GCA_030523555.1 Erysipelotrichaceae bacterium | reverse complement strand
TGTCTTAACATTTCGTGGGAATCTTCGTACCCGTCCATGTTCATACTCCCCCTAGATATACGGATCCAGTTCCTTCACCGCCCTGTTTTCCTTTTTTGCGAATCTTTTTGATGGTACAATTGCCGCACCTGGACAAACCAGCGAACACAACATACAGCCAACACATTTGGTACCATCAAGTTTTGGTTTTCTTGTTTCCTTATCAAACATCATCGCCTGATGTCCGGCGTCATTACATGCGATATGACATCTTCCACAGCCATGACAGTATTTATCAATAAATGTCGGATAAACCATCGTGTCTCTGTTTATCTCATCGTTTTCCACAATTGAAGAAACGGCTGCGCCGATAAAATCATATACGGGTGTATAGCCCTTCTGTTTCATGAATATCTTTAATCCGTTAATAAGATCTTCAATTATGCGATAGCCATACTGCATAACGGAAGTTGTCATCTGTACAGAACCTGCTCCTAACATCATAAACTCTACGGCATCTTCCCAGGTTTCAATACCACCAATACCGGAGATGTGTTTTTTATTTATAACTTCGTTTCTTGAAAGTTCTGATATCTGTCTTAAGGCTATAGGTTTTACTGCCGGTCCTGAATATCCGCCGACCATCGAATTTGTACCAACCGCCGGTAAGGCCACCTTTGTATCAAGGTCGACACCGGTAATACTCTTGATGGTGTTGATAGCCGATAGACCGTCAGCTCCGCCTTCAATTGAGGCAAGCCCGGGAACCGTAATATCCTGAATGTTTGGTGTGAGTTTGGCAATTACTGGAACTGTGGCTCCTTTTTTGGCGGCTTTCATAAACTTCTTGCACCACTCTGGGTTCTGACCGATATCTGATCCCGTATTTTTTTCTTCCATATTAGGACAGGAGAAATTAAGTTCAATGACATCGGCTCCCGCCTCTGATACCTTTCTTGAAAGATATTCCCATTCGGCTTCGTTTCTTCCCATAATAGATGCGATAACTACCTTATCTGGATAGTTCTTTTTTAAAAGGGATATTGTTTCAATGTTTTCTTCAACGCTGTGAGAAGAGAGCTGTTCAATATTCTTGAAACCGTAGATGTGAATATTGTCGTCTTTTACAGCTGAATATCTTGGTGAAGCTTCATACATATCCATCATGGAGATAGTTTTATATGATACGCCCGCCCAGCCCATATCAAAGGCTCTGGCAATCATATCGTATGATGCGCCAACACATGATGAAGACAGAATAAACGGATTCTCCAGTTTTACACCACAGATATCGGAACTGATATCAATATCTTCATATCCTTCAAGGTTTTCATAAAGATAACCGTATTGACGATTATCAATGACCATCTTGCGGATATCGATGCCATTAAGACAGGCGTTAGTGCAGATACCGTCACAGAATTCACAGGTATCGCATTTTTCCAGCATTGTAAAGGCATAACCGAAGTCATCAAGATAGAAAGCTCTCATCATCTTTTCGATATCGACCCTGCCGCAGGCTTTTGAACATGGTGCATCATAGCACATCAGACATTTTTTGTAATCATAGTTATACATACTTTAATTATATGGGTTGAGGGTAATATTTTAATGATTTTTCAATTATAATTATGTTATAGCTACAAAAAATGTAATAATGTTCGGAAACGGTATAAACAGGTGTTTTAATGCGAAAAGCTGGTCAGCGATTATCGCTGAGATTTCCGCATCCACATCTTTAAGATTAAACAACCGTTTTCTTAATATACTCAGTTTTGACTGTCAGCAGATCGAAACCAACAAGATCAGTAAAAAGAATCTTCTTTCCAAAGTAAGAGAAGACACAAAGCTTTCGAAAGAGGATCTTGAACGCTGCAAGAATTTCTATAAGAATTTTACAGATCTTGGCTGTGACTGTTACCTTACTACCAACTACGGTTACGAGATTGAAAGCAGTCTGGGTGATTTTGATGAAACAAAGATTGAAGAATACTGCACAAACAAAAGAGAGACGGTATCAAGTTTAAAAAGAGCTAATGTCGTAAACGGACATAAGGTCTATCACATCCATGGTGAGCACTGTTTTGAAGATTCCATATGCATAGGTCTTCAGCACTATATCAACAACATCTCCCATATCGACCGCAGGATGCAGGAAGCTTACGGGCTTCTTGATGAACCCGAAATAAGATCCACCTTAAGAAGCGCCTTATCCCATACCTGGGTTAAACATATGCTTTTTAGTAATGTACATTTTGTGGGCTTTGGACTTGATCAGAGCGAAATAGATTTATGGTGGCTTTTTGCCCTTAGAGCTTCATGGATTTCCCAGGGTTTACTTAAAGAAAACAAAATTGTATATCATTACAGCGAACCAAAACCATGTAATGCCTTATTAAAGGATTATCTTAATAAGATGTATGTTGAAGTTGATGAAACAATTGTCGACGCCAAAGATCCTGATGGTTATAAAAAAGCCTATCTTAAAATAGCGAACAAGATAAAGAAAGCACTGGATAAAGAATAAAGATGTCATTTATTTGACATCTTTTTAAAACTCTATGACCGCGTGGGGAACGTTTCTACAGCTTTCGCTGTTCATGTTGGCTACTACTTTTCTCTGCGGGGTGAATTTTCTTTCCTATGTTCCTTGGGTTTATTGGATAACCAGATAATTATTAATGGTTTCAATTATATTTTTAATGGTTTCGTTTATTTTTAAACCGTTAAGGTTATATTCATAGGATGTTTCATTGGCCAGTTCAACATCGTTGGTAATAATGTTATCTACGCCCATACCTATGAGGTTTTTCATGTTTTCTTTTTTGCTGACGGTCCAGACAAAAATTACCTTGCCGGCGTTGTGAACCTTTTTTACCAGGGATGAATTGACGCTTGTTTCTTCAACAGAATAGGCGTCGGCATATTCCAGTCTGCTGAGATCTCCATATGCCAGAGACATAATATATAAGGTTGGTATATCATCCGATATTTCTTTCGTTCTGATTAATACACTATAGTTGAGTGAAGCGATATAACAGTCTTTTTCAAAGTTCTTTTCGTGAATTATATCTATTACAGCCTGTTCAAAGTCTTTTTCGTGACCGCTCGGTTTTATTTCAATGATGATTTTCATTCCTGTATCTTTAGCATAATCAATTACTTCTGATAAAAGAGGGATTCTGGTTCCGGCAAATTCTTCAGAAAAGAAAGATCCGGCATCATAGGTTTTTATCTCATCCCAGTTTACTTCCCAGGCATATTTGTCTACACCGCAGGTTCTAAGGAAACCGTCATCATGCATGATAAATATTTCGCCGTCTTTAGACATGTGACATCCAGTTCTATCCAGTCAGCATGAAGTCTGTTGGCTCCTTCAAATGCCGGCATTGTATTTTCCGGGTAAAGCGAAGAAGCTCCGCGATGTGCGGTAATAGATGTGACTCTCAGACTTTCAACATTCAGGGTCAGTTTTCCCGAAGATACGCGATACAGAAAAACAGATCCTCCCACAACCGACACAACAAACAGTATCGAAAGCGCAATTCTTCCTCCAAGTTTAATTTTGCGGTTGGATGTATATTCTCTTTTTGTTTCGGCGTGGATAATTTCTTCTTCATGTTCGGTTTTATAACGGTAGTATTTTGCGCTGATAAAAGCATAGGTAATCGGTGTTGAAAAGATGACTCCAAAACCCGCCAGTAAAGCCAGCAGAATCAGGCCTATGGTAACAACAAACACCTTCATAACCATGTTTTCTGCGCTCATCATCAGCACCAGCATTATCACAAACAGAACCAGCGTCATCAGGGTTGCCAGAACAAAATTGAACAGGCTTTCTATCACAAAGAGCCTGATCGCATCCCATATACGGTTGCCTTTTGATAAAGCCGCGCTTCTTTTTGCGGCTTTTATGAAACTGCTGTCTTCTAATGTCAGATAATGTAACGAATATATCCATGTTGCCAGAAGAACCGCCAGAAGCGCCATTATCATCATTCGTCCAATATTCATCCACGATGTCGCGCTTATGACATCCATAATGAATTCCGGTATATCAATTCTGCTGATAAAACTTGAACTTGCTCCATCACTCACAAAAGGTATCAGAAGCAGCACAAACGGTACCATCAGAACGTTCTGAGGAATAAAGATTTCGAGCGCTCCTTTAAACGCAAACTCTATGGTCTGAAATAAACCCGCTTTCTTTTTGAGATACGATTCATCCATGATGAAGATTACAGCATATATATCACTTACGGTATAGAAAGCTATTATCGTGATGTTTATCAGTACCATTATGATAAACAAAGGATTTGATACAAAAGAAACAAGATTATCAGGAGTAATATAGGTAAATCCCGTAACTTTCATTGTTAATGAAAAAAGCCACCAGAAAAAAGGTCCGAAAACAATTACTGACATCACCTTATAAAGAATCTCAAACTGCAGTAAGGTAGTAAGATTGAAGCTCAACAGTTCAATGGCTGTCTTAACATCTTCAATAAATATGGATATTCTTTTTTTCATATATTACTGATTTAATAATAACTTTTTTCTGATAGTAATTAAAAAGCAGTTATTAATTAACTGCTTAATATAATCGGTCTTTTTCCTTCATCGT
>JAUNIH010000022.1 GCA_030523555.1 Erysipelotrichaceae bacterium | reverse complement strand
ATGGGGTACAGGGTTTCTTCAGGGGTTGTGGAAGAATGAAGGTAACACTTCTGGCAACCTTTATTCAGACCTCAATAAGAGTAATTATGACTTATATCCTGGCTCCTTCTATCGGTATAAAAGGTATCTGTTTTGCGTGTGCTGCTGGATGGGGAGTGATGCTGATATATGAGGTACCGTTATATCTTCACACAAGAAAAAAGGGAATAGTAGAGCGATAATAAAACCGGTCTTTATGGGATCGGTTTTTAGGTACTAATTTCTTTTTGTATTACAGACTTCGATGATGTCTTTTCTGACTGAAGGTCTGGTTTCATATAAGGCAACAGCTATGAGGAAGACACTTACAGAAATCATGACAATGATACTGAAGAGATTGCCTGCAGTTGTACCAGAAGAAGATAACTTAGTATGCCACCGATAAGAAACAGAAAGACTATATAGGCGATTAAAGGTAAGAATATCAGTTTTGTAACAGATTTTTTATTCATAGTTTAATTTTACAAGTATAAACATTTCATAGATAAAAAAAGGTTAAACAATTAAGGTATAATGAAGACAGCAGCGCAGATGATCTGTGCATAAAGGAGAATAATAATATGGTTTCTTGGAAGAATTTTGATGAACTCGCTTCCTACAAAAAACTGCAGGATGTTCCTAAGGTTTGTGTCAAGGAAGTAATGAGTGGGGAAAATGGTGCCAAAAGAGTTAATGACTACTCAATTGATATGAGTAATGGTTTATCTTTCAATTATGCGGCAAGACCTGTAGATGAAAAGGTTGTGGAAGTACTTGCTGAACTGGCAAAAGAACAGCAGCTTACTGAAAAATATGCAGCTTTATATAATGGTGAAATGATCAATACCGGTGAAAAAAGACTGGTACTTCATCAGCTTACAAGAGGACAGCTTGGGGATGATGTTATGGCTGATGGTGTAAACAAGAGAGATTTCTATGTTTCTCAGCAGGAAAAGATAAAAGTATTTGCCAATAAGGTACATAGTGGTGAAATCTGCAACGCAAAAGGTGAAAAGTTTACGACTGTTGTACAGATTGGTATCGGTGGATCTGACCTGGGTCCTCGTGCCATGTATATAGCTCTGGAAAACTGGGCAATTGCGAATAAGACTTTAAAGATGAATGCGAAGTTCATCAGTAATGTTGACCCTGATGATGCCACAGCTGTTCTGGGATCTATTGATGTAGCTCATTCACTGTTTGTGCTGGTATCAAAATCAGGTACAACTCTTGAAACATTAACCAATGAAGCTTTTGTTAAGGACGCTTTAAAGAATGCGGGACTTGATGCCTCTAAACATATGGTAGCTGTTACTTCAGAAACTTCACCACTGGCAAATAATCCTGAATATCTTGATTCTTTCTATATGGATGATTATATCGGTGGAAGATATTCTTCTACTTCAGCCGTAGGTGGCTGTGTACTCTCACTGGCGTTTGGTCCAGAAGTATTTGAAGCTTTCCTGAAGGGTGCTCATGACGGCGATGTTGCGGCAACCAATCCTGATATCAAAGCCAACGCAGCTATGATGGATGCGCTGATCGGTGTCTATGAAAGAAATGTTCTGGGTTATGGCTGTCAGGCTGTACTTCCTTATTCACAGGCTTTATCAAGATTCCCTGCACATCTTCAGCAGCTTGATATGGAATCTAACGGCAAATCCGTAAATAGATTCGGTGAACCTGTAAACTATGTAACTGGTCCTGTAATCTTTGGTGAACCAGGTACCAATGGTCAGCATTCTTTCTATCAGTTACTGCATCAGGGTACAAATATTACGCCTTTACAGTTTGTCGGTTTCAGAAACAATCAGACAGGCAATGATGTTGTTATCAAGGGTTCTACATCACAACAGAAGTTATGTGCCAACGTTGTAGCACAGATTATGGCCTTTGCGTGCGGTAAGGATGATGACAACCGCAATAAATACTTTGCCGGCGGACGTCCTTCTTCAATTATTATCGGTGAACAGCTGACACCTGAAGCTTTGGGTGCAATTCTGGCTCACTTTGAAAACAAGGTTATGTTCCAGGGCTTTGTATGGAACCTCAACTCATTTGACCAGGAAGGCGTACAGCTTGGTAAGGTATTGGCTACCAAGGTTCTTGCGGGTGATACTGATGGAGCACTTGCTGCATACGCTAAACTGCTGAATATCTGATAAACAAAAAGGAGAAAACATGAAAACATTCAAACCTGATTTCTTATGGGGTGGTGCTACGGCTGCCAACCAGTACGAAGGCGCATGGGACGTTGATGGTAAGGGTGCATCGGTATCTGATCACTGCACCAACGGTTCACACACTTCCCCAAAAAGAGTAACACCAGTCTTTGAAGAAGGAACATTATATCCTTCAAGAGTTGCGACCAATTTCTATCATCACTATAAGGAAGATATCGCTTTAGCTGCAGAGATGGGCTTTAAGGTATTCCGTATGTCTATAAACTGGACAAGAATCTATCCTACAGGCATGGAAGAAACACCTAATGAAAAGGGACTGGAATTCTACGATAAAGTATTCGATGAATTAAAGAAATACAATATTGAACCGCTTGTTACAATATCTCATTATGAGATTCCTTATGGACTTGTAGAAACATATAACGGATGGTATTCAAGAGAAACAATCGACTGTTTTGTAAGATACTGCAAGACTATCTTTGAAAGATATAAGGGCAAGGTTAAATACTGGCTCACATTCAATGAAATCAATTCCGGTACCATGCCTATGGGTGCAGTGCTTTCTTTAGGTACTATCAAGGGTTATAACGGTCCTGTAAACAAGGTACCTGATGAAAAGGAAGTAAGATACCAGGCTCTGCATCATCAGTTTGTAGCTTCAGCCATGGTTATCAAATATGCGCATGAAAACTATCCTGAATATAAACTCGGTAACATGTCTATTCTGGCTACTTCTTATCCTTTGACCTGCAATCCTGCAGATGTTGTGGAAAATCAGAAGAACGCACGTATGATGAACTGGTTCTGTTCTGATGTTCAGGCCAGAGGTTACTATCCTTCATACATGGACAGATTCTTTGAAGAAAACAATATTACTATCAAAAAGGAACCTGGTGATGATGAAATTCTGAAACAGGGTACTATTGATTTCTATACATTCTCTTACTATATGTCGAGCTGTATCAGTGCCGAAAACAAGGACAGTGGTGCAGGCAACCTGATTGCGGGTGTACCTAATCCTTATCTTAAGGCATCTGACTGGGGCTGGCAGATTGACCCTGAAGGTTTAAGATATACGCTTAATGAAGTATGGGACAGATATCAGCTGCCTGTGATGGTTGTGGAAAACGGTCTTGGTGCATATGATAAGCTCGAAGATGGTACTGTTCATGATTCATATAGAATTGATTATCTGAGACAGCACATCGCACAGATGGAAGAAGCTGTAAAAGATGGTGTAGATCTTATGGGTTATACTCCTTGGGGCTGGATTGATGTTGTATCAGCATCTACCGGTGAATACGCTAAACGTTACGGTTTTGTCTATGTAAACAGAGACGATAATGATCAGGGTGATTTCTCAAGAATCAGAAAGGATTCATTCTTCTGGTACAAGAAGGTAATTGAATCCAACGGAAAGGATCTTGATTAGTTTGGCTATAGTCATCAATATCTATTATTCCGGAACTGATGGCAGTGCCAGAAAGTTTGCGGAAGAAATGGTATCTACTGGAGTAGTTGATAGAATCAGAAAAGAAGAAGGAAATATCCGTTATGATTATTTCTTTCCGATGGATGATGAAGAAACAGTACTTCTCATTGATGCCTGGAAAGATCAGGAGGCACTGGATGTACATCACGGTTCACCTATGATGAATGAAATCCTGAAATTAAGAGAAAAATATGATCTCAAGATGAAGGTTGAAAGATTCATATCCGCTGATGATGCCATCACCGAGAATGATAAGAAATTCATTAAAAACTGAGAAAGATATCATTTAGAGAGGGCTTGAAAGAGCCCTCTTTTTATGAATGTGAGAGCTTTGTGAAAGCGCTTGCATAAATAATATAATATTTATATAATATATTTACGTATATATAACCATAAAGAAAAGGGGGAAATTATTTATGGCAAGCAAATATGATGGTCTGGCCAGGATTATCGTGCAGAATGTCGGCGGCAAAGATAATGTTGTCAGCATTACACACTGTATTACCAGATTGAGATTTGCCCTGAAGGATGAATCAAAAGCCAATACCGATGTATTAAAGAATACTGATGGTATTGTTACAGTTATCCAGTCTGGTGGACAGTATCATGTCGTTATCGGTAATCATGTGCCTGATGTGTTCAATGCGGTTGTATCGGTTGGACATCTCGAATCTAAATCTGTTAAGGCTTCAGGAGAAGAAGATGCAGAAGCTCCAGCTGAAAAACAGAATCCGTTCAATGCGTTTATTTCTATCGTAACCAGTGTATTTACACCATTCCTTGGTGTACTTTGTGCCTGTGGTATTATCAAGGGCTTCCTGGCTTTATTTGTAGCATTAGGAGTTCTTGATGGAGCAAGCGGTACATACAATATTCTTTATTCATTAGGTGATGCAGCATTCTATTTCCTGCCTGTAATTTTAGGTTATACTGCTGCCAAGAAATTCAAGCTTCCTGAAATGGAAGGCATCATTATCGGTTGTGCATTATGTTATCCATATGTAACATCTTCTGCAGGTATGGACTTATCAAATATCTTTGGTATTCCTGTAACTATGCCTGCAACCGGTGACTATACTTCTTCAGTGCTTCCTATCATCTGTGCTGTAGCTTTTGCGGCATGGTTTGAAAAGCTCTACAAGAAATATATCCCTGATACAATCAAGATGTTCTCTGTACCTCTTATTACTACAGTTGTAACATTATGCTTAACATTCTGGGTTATCGGTCCTATCACATCCATAGCTTCTTCATTACTGAACCAGCTCTTCAATGCCTTAAACGCATTCTCACCAATCCTGATGGGTGCTGTCGTTGGTGGCTTATGGCAGGTACTGGTAATGTTTGGTTTACACTGGTCTTTAATCCCTATCGCTATGACAAACATGGCTATGGGTGGTGACGTCGTTCTGGTTGGTATGTTTGGTACAACATTCGCACAGACTGGTGCATGTCTTGGTATCTGGGCTAAGTCCAAAAACAAGAAGACCAAATCTCTGGCTCCTGCAGCTACCATCTCTGGTGTTGCCGGTGTTACTGAACCAGCAATCTATGGTATTACGCTTCCTGCAAAATGGCCATTCATCCGTACATGTATCATTTCGGCTGTTGCCGGTGCCATCTTATGTGTATTAGGTGTTAAAGCCTACACTATGGCAGGTTTAGGTGTATTTGGTTATACTGCATATATCAATACCGCTACCAACGATATGAGTGGTATGATTACAGCTATTGTTGTATCAATTGCCTGTGTTATCGCTGGCTTTGTGGGTGAATTCCTGTTCTATAAGGATGCGGATGATTCTGCACCTAAAGAAAAGGCTGCCAAAGCTGAATCTGATGGTGTTAAATCTGTAGCTGCTCCTGTAAAGGGTGAAGTTGTAGCGCTTAAAGACGTCAAAGATGAAGCTTTCGCTTCGGAAATGATGGGTAAAGGTGCTGCGGTAGAACCAGCTGATGGAAAAGTATGTGCACCATGTGATGGTGAAATCACTGCCTTATTCCCTACCGGACACGCCTTTGGTGTAACATCCAAAGATGGTGTTGAAGTTCTCGTACATATCGGTATCGATACTGTTGCGATGAACGGTACAGGCTTCAAGATTGTTGCCAAACAGGGTGACAAAGTTAAGAAGGGTGATCTTGTCGTAGAAGCTGATCTTGAAGAAATCAAGAAGGCTGGCCATCCGGCTACAACCATGGTAATCATTACCAATACTGCAGATTATGGAGATGTCATTGCGACTGATGCGGCTAGTGTTGAAGCTGGTGATCCATTAATCACTGTTCTCTAGTATAGACACAAAACAAAAAAAGAACCGGTCTCTTATATGGGACCGGTTTTCATATGTTTATTCAGATACTTCTATAAGACCATACTGGCCATCATTTCGTTTATAGACAACTGCCAGTTTTTCACTGTCTGTATCCTTATAGATGAAGAATGAATGTGACAGCATTTCCATACGCATGATCGCTTCATCAAGATCCATTTCATCAGCGTAGATGGTTTTGGTTCTTACCGGAATATCAACTTCTTCCGCATCTCCGATAAAGATCTCCGCCAGTGATTCCTTATGTCTTCTTGATAATCTTCCTTTCTGTCTTCTTATCTGATCTTCAATCTTGTCTATCGCAAGATCAACACCTGTTTCAAACTTTTCATGGATTACTTCACCTCTTAACAAGGCAATCTTGGTAGGTATTGTAACTTCTATCTTGAGTTTGGAGTTGTATGGTTTAACCAGTACTCTGGCTGTCACATCGTTATCAACAGCCATATAACGGGAAAGAAAGGACAGTTTATCTTCAATTCTTTTCTCCATTTCCTCATTGATTCTGACTTTTTCACCATAGATTTCAAATTTCATAAAAGATCCTCCTGAATATAGGTAAAAGGGGTAACATAAGTTACCTGTAAAGATAAATGATATTTTAGATTTATCTCTAATCTAATTATAACACCAAAAGATATCCCACGACCCACCCTCGAAGATAACTGATGCTGGGTAGTAACATTAATATTAACAGTACATGTGTGCGCTGTTTGAGCAAAACAGTGAAAGAAAGGGCCCTGCTCCTTAGGCCTCATCGTAGCGAAACTTCATTCTCAAGTTTCAGGAGATCGCATCCCGTTATGATCTAAACCTTTGTGTTAAATTAATTCAGTATTCCAGTTTGTGGATTGAATGGTATTATCCAGCAGTCTTAATTCCTTACTTAAGGAATCTATCTGTTTCTGCAGATCTTTGACATTAACAGCTGGAAGTATTTTGATTTCCGTTCTGGAATAACGGTTTCCAACGTTGCTGGCAGATGAAGCCAGATTCTGTAAGGCACTTATTTTCATTTTAAGGCAGTCACGTTTAGACATCATTTCGGTAAGACTTTTACCGTTGACAACGGTCTTGGTGTTGGTGATGTTTATCTTTGAAGTAAGCTCTTCAAGCTGAGATATACATTCATCATACTGTTTTAATAGATCCTTAGGATCTTCAACACATTTTTCACCTTCCTGAACAGTCGCATTATTGATCATACGGCTTTCAAGCTGGGCTATCATTTTATTTAAATCAGCTCTCTGTTGTAAAGCTTCAGCTAAAATCATAATTGTTTCCTCCATCCTATCTATGTTCAGTTTATCACATAAAACAATCAGATGATTTATCTTAAAAATTACGGCATGCCGTAATATAATATAAGTATATGAAACTTAAGGAGTATATGAAAAAAGACGGAATCAATGTAAGCAGACTGTCAAAAATGACAGGAATTTCTTATATGACTCTGAATGACCTTTATAAAGGTATTACTCCTTTAACAAAAACATCATCTGATAATCTTTACAGAATTTCCAGAAGTATTCACATTCCCATGGAAGAACTTTTAAGTGATTATATTCTAGAGGAAGAAGTAGGATTTTCTATTCCTTCTGCACTTATAAATATCATCAAAGAAATACTGTCATATGATGATGATCCCTATGGCTTTAAGATAGATGCGATTGATAATCTTGAGAATTTCTCCAAAAATTACTGTCTGGAAGGAATACTTACCTGGGAACAAAGAGAAGCGATAATTAAACATTTCTGTTAGAAAGGGTAATAAATATGTTTTTATATGATTTTAATCAGTACGAAGAAAATATGAAATTATATGGCGGAAATGCCGGAAGAAAACTGGGAATAGTTATTGATGGTGAAAACTGGCTTTTGAAATTTCCAAAAACAACCCGTAATCTAAAAACAAAAGTAAATCTATCCTACACAACTTCACCTTTATCTGAATATATTGGAAGTCATGTATATGAATTACTGGGGTATGATGTTCAAAAGACGCTTCTCGGATTGAAGGATGGTAAGCTCGTGGTTGCGTGCAAGGATTTTACCGACAGCAGTCATGAATTAAAAGAGTTCAGAGAAATTAAGAACTATTACAACAGCATTCTTGAAGAAGAACTGGATAGAACTCTGACAGATTCTGATGATGATTCAAATTATACAAGTCTGGATGCGTTATCCGTTCATTTGGCACATAACCCTGTACTTCAGAAAGTAAAAGGCTGTACTGAAAGATTCTGGGATTGTGTTGTGATTGATGGAGTTATCAACAACAACGACAGAAACAACGGAAACTGGGGACTTCTGGTGGATACCAGCAACGATACATATGAACTGGCACCAGTGTTTGATAATGGAGGATCTTTCAATAATAAACTATCTGAAGAAGAGTTTATGAAACGTTTAGAATCTGAAGAAGCTATGATAAAAAGCGCAACAACTTCAGCTACATCATATTCTATAAACGGAAAAATGATTCAGTTTAAAGAACTTATTGAACTTGATTATTCTGGTCTTAAAGAAGCCATCAGAAGAGTTACGCCTGTTTTTGTATCGAGATTTCAATCGATTGAACAAATGATAAATGAAATTCCTTGTGAAGAAAACGGAATCAAGATTACTTCTCTGTACCAGAAAGATTTTTATATTAAATCTATGAAACTGAGAATTGAAAGGATAGTTCTTCCAAGATATAACAATTTAATCTGATTATGAAAGAGGTGCAATATGAAGGCAACAATACTGGTAGATAATATAAGTAATAATGATCTGATGGGTGAATGGGGTTTATCCATCTATATTGAATACAAGGATAAGAAGGTACTGTTAGATACAGGCTTATCTTCTCTGTTTCTTGAGAATGCGGGAAAACTGAATCTTCCTATAGAAGACATAGATATGGGAGTTTTATCCCATGCCCATTATGATCATGCGAATGGTATGGAAGCTTTCTTTGAAAACAATGCTAAAGCCTTATTCTATGTAGGTAACTGTGGAGAAAACTGTTACAGCAGAGAATTCTTTATTTTTCATCGATATGTAGGTATACCTAAGGGATTACTGAATAAATATGAAAAGCGCATTGTCTATGTAAGAGAAGATATCAATGTATCAGATGGTATAAGTCTTATTACCCATAAGACAAAGAATCTTGAAGTAATGGGTAAAAGAGACAGACTGGAACTTAAAAAGAACGGCAGGTATGTCTGGGATAATTATGAACATGAAATAAGTCTTGTGTTTGATACAGATGATGGTCTTGTGATATTCAACAGCTGCAGCCATGCGGGGGCTGCCAATATTATTAAGGAAGTTGAAAGTGTCTATCCTGATAAGAAGGTTAAAGCTTTAATCGGAGGATTCCATTTATACAATAAGAGTGAAAAGGAAGTAAGAGCTTTTGCGAAACTTGTGAAAGATACAGGTATCAAAGATATATATACCGGTCACTGTACAGGTGATAAGGCCTTTGAAATATTGAAAGAAGAACTGGGTGATACTGTCAAACAGATATATACCGGTCTGGTGATGGAGTTTTAGAATAAATATTAATTTAAGAGGAGAGTTTCATATGGAAAGAATTGCGAGTTTTTCAGTTAATCATCTGCTTCTTAAACCAGGTCTTTATGTATCACGTAAAGATGTTTTTGGTGAAACAGTAATTACGACTTTTGATATAAGAATGACCTGTCCCAATAAAGAACCCGTCATGAATACAGCTGAGATACATACCATTGAACATCTTGGAGCTACATTTTTAAGAAATCATCCTGATTACAGGGAACATGTGGTTTACTTTGGACCTATGGGATGCCGCACAGGCTTCTATCTGCTGCTTGAGGGTGATTATAGTTCCAGAGATATAGTTGGGCTGATGATAGAGCTGTTTGAATTCATCAGGGATTATGAAGGTGAGATTCCCGGGGCAAAAGCTGTAGAGTGTGGCAATTATCTTGATCAGAACCTTACAATGGCCAAATATCTGGCTGAAAGATATCTCGACAATGTACTGTATATTGTGGATGATTCTGTACTTGAATATCCCAAATAAAGGAGTTTTGAGATGAAAAAGTCTTCTGATAAAAGATACGACAAGAAAAGAAAGAGAAGAAATCGTTAAAGGGTCACTCAACTGTGGCGGAGGCTGTGAAAACTGTTCTTCCTGCTGGCTTGGAGGAGGGAATCCTTTTGATATGTATCAGGAATATATTGATGGAAAAAAGGAAATTCATGAAATCAATATGGAATACATGGCAAACTATCTGCATGGATAGAAATAATTAATGATAAATGAAAACAGCTGAACATGAGAATACATATAAAATTGAACAAACTTTGTTGTATAATAAAGGTGTAAAAAAGTGTCGGTTTCCGGCAGACGGATGCTGGATGTGCAGATTGATGCGGGCCCTCACTTTTTTATATGCAGTGTATGAAGTATTTGTATATAGACGAATCAATTGATGGGGCTTTTTTTGTAGTTGGTGGAATTCTGACAGACAGCGAAAACGATCTTTTTCTTGCGTACAGTCAGTTTAAAAAACAGATTCTGAATATTCCACTCACAAGAAAACAGAAAGAAAAAATAACATATGAGTTCAAATCAGCATTATTGGATAGAATATATCCAAGAATAAAAAGAAAACTGTTATATAAGCTGAGCACTTTGAACTGCAGTATTGTTTACTCTTATAAAGCCTTACAGCATAAACTTAATCAGACTGATAAGGAAAAACTGTATATAGTAATGCTGTCAGACATAATTAAATCAATAAAAGATGACGTGGTTGTTGTTACGTTTGATTCTTTTGGAAACTCTAGGTTTGAGAATCTGATTATAAGAGAAATGAGTAAAATTCAAAATGTTAAAAGTATTAGAAAAGAAGAGTCATTCAATAATAAGGGTCTGCAGTTTGCCGATAATGTATGTGGAGTCATAAGAAAACACTTGTCCAACAGAGATTATGATAATTACTTTGAAATAATCAGAAACAAGACTTTGGAAATACAAAGTAAAAAGCCAGACATTAATGTCTAATAAAAAACCGTCAATTCTCGTTTTGTGTCGTGTATAAATAAGACGGCACGGACTATTCTATAGATACAGGAGGAAAATATGGATCAGAGAAAAATTGGAGCTTTTCTGAAATACTTACGTAATGAAAAGAATATTACACAGGAAGAGCTTGCGGAAAAGCTGAATGTTTCCGGAAGAACTGTTTCCAGATGGGAAACAGGATCCAATATGCCTGATATCTCGCTGCTGGTAGATATTGCAGAGTTTTATGATGTCAGTATTCCTGAAATTATCTATGGTGAAAGGAAAAACGGGAAAATGAAAGAAGAAGTAAAAGAAACAGCGCTGGCTTTATCGGATTATACGGAAGAGATTAACAGAAAGATGCATAAGGCTTTATTAAGACTTTCAATTGCTGCGCTGATTGGATTTGTTATGTATATGGTGACTGATTCTATGGGGCTGACAGGCGGAGTATATGACTTAATCCGGAATGTGGCTTTGGGGTTGAGCTTTGGCTTACTGATGGTGATGGCTCTGTATTTTTCCGGGCTGCTCATAAAAATCAAGGTCTGGGTTAAAAAAGCATTGAGTTAAACAAAAACCAGGAACGCATAATATCGTTTCCTGGTTTTATTTTACTTTTACCTTTACTTTCAGTTTCTGTTTTGTATCTTTTCCATCAAAGATACCCTTATCGATACAGCAGTCTTTCCAGTCCCTTCCTTTGGCCAGAGCTATATAGGTATCATCTACTTTTTTGTTGTTGGTAGGATCATAGGCATACCATCTTTGTCCATCATAGGCTTCTATCCAGGCATGGGTTGCCCCTTCTCCTAACATCATTCCGGCTACATAGCGGCAGGGAATATGATAGTGATGAAGTACAGCCAGTGTTATATGGGCATAATCCTGACAGACACCTTTTTTGAGTTTGTAGGCTTCATAGGCGGTTGTTGAAAAGGTTGTACAACCAGGTTTATATTCAAGGGCGTAATAAACCTGGGCACTCAAATCCTTGATGATATTTTCAAAGGTATCATCAATGAGCACAAAGTCCATATCATCTGTATACTTTGTAAGTTCTGTTTCATATCTGTATAAGGGGTGACACCTGTCTGTACAGAATTTATCAGAGTCTACTTCAACCTTTCCTGATACATTGAAGGAAAACTGTTTATGAGGTTCAAGTGTACTTCCAGATAGAACGGTATTACCAAAACCATCTTTCGTAGTTGAATAGATGCCCATTGGGAATATTTTTATTTTATGATCAACGACGTGCTGAACCTCATTATCTAAGGGCAGACATCTTAACTGGAAAAACTGATCTTTTATTTCGTTGGAAAAAGTCAGTTTCATTTCATACTGGAAGTCTAATATGCGCATTTATACCTCATATTCAAAGCTTTCATTTATATTATATAAAAGCTCTGAGAGTTCTTGGCGGTTTAATATCACAGTTTCCGGCAAATCAAGTTCTTTCAGGATCGGAACTCTTTCAACTCTGTTTAACATTCTGGTCTCGGCCTTGAAGATCATTTCATCATCTTCATCAAATCTTAAAGCACAATCAAGCTTTTCCACATATTTACCGACCTTCATGATATTTCTTGGCAGTTCATTGACCGTATCATCAACACTGCCCCAGAAGGCATTGATATAATCACTTACCTTAAGAATCTGAATAAAGATAGGCTCATCCTTATAGCTTCCTAACAGATGTCTAGAAAGATCGATGTAGGCAACTGTTTCTCCTGATATCTCTTCTCTAAGGACTATCGCATTATCAAAGGCTCTTGTGAGATTTGAATAGATGGAATCAAAGTTATCTTCATCAAAGATATATCTCTTTGAAAAATCTACCTTATCTTCATAGATATCCGGTATATCTAATCTCTTACAGAAATCCTTGTAACAGTCTATATCCTGATCTATCATTTTGTCACAGGTAAGCTGATAGTATTTGAGACAGGTAAAGACACGTTCTACATATCTTCCCAGCCAGTAAAGATTGTTCGCTTTTTCTATCGTGATAAAATCCATGTGTCTTTAAATCCTCCTCCCTGTGATGAGTTTACGACAAAACTGTCTTTGTTTCGTGAAAATCTGGTAAGACCGCTGGCCCAGACTCTGGTAGTTTCTCCACTTAAGACAAAGGCTCTTAAATCGGCTTTACGGCAACCTTCATTTGTTTCAAGATCGATAAAGTCTATTACTTCCTGGGCAATAAAACGTCTTGGTTCTTTCTTTAAGCGCTCTCTCCATTCTGCGAGTTTTTCTTCATCCATATCTCTACCGAATACGACGCCATATCCACCGGCTTCCGATACATCCTTTACGACAAGATCGGGAAGATTCTCTAATACAATATTTAGATCATCCTCATAGAAAGGCAGATATGTTGGGGCGTTATTTAAAATAGGTTTTTCATGAAGGTAGTATTCAATCATCTTAGGCACAAAGTAATAGATACCCTTATCATCCGCTACACCATTACCGATACCATTTATTAGTCCGACATTGTGGTTTCTGTAGGCTGTCATGATTGAAGGAACACCGATCAGCGATTCTGGAACGAATGTAAGCGGATCAAGATATTCGTCAGATACTCTTCGATAGATTGCGCCAACCTTTATCTTTTCTTCATCAGCGGAACGGTAGTAGACCGTCGCATTTTCAACTGTCAGTTCTGAAGGTACGGCAAGTACGGAACCCGACTGTTCAGCGAGGTATGAATGTTCAAAGTAGGCTGCGTTATATCTTCCCGGTGTAAGGATGACGTTGATACCTCCGGTATTGACATAATCCATGGTTTCTTTTAACATCTTTGCATAGTTACGGTTATCGACGATCTCGTTATCTTCAAACGTTTTTGGTGATATTTTTCTTTCCAGAGTTCTGGCGATCATCGGATAGCTTGCGCCTGATGGAATTCTGAGGTTATCTTCTAAGACATACCATTTACCATCCTTACCCTGGACAAGGTCTATACCGGCAATATGGGCATAGATATCATTTATTGGTACAAAGTCTACGCATTCTGGTAAAAAACCTTTTGATGAAAAGACAAAATCTTCAGGAATTACCCCATCCTTTACAATCTGATAATCAGTATAGACATCCTTAAGAAACATATTAAGGGCATCAACTCTTTGAATAAGTCCCTTTTCCAGATAATCAAATTCTTCTTTGGTTATGATTCTTGGTATAGGATCAAAAGGGAAAAGCTGCTCCTTGAAAGTATTGTTTTTGTAGATACCGAAACGTACCCCATATCTTTCCAGCATCTCATTCATCGATTTTTCGTTTTTCAGAAGATCATCGTAGTTCATAGGCATACCCCCTAAACATATGTCTACATTATCTTATAAAATAAAATATTTATGAGTATTTTAAGATAAGATTTTTATTAAATATTAATAAAATATCAAAAATTATAGAAAATATTTTCATTTTTTAAAGATATTTACGATTTTTTTAAGTAATTTATCTAAAAAAATCATGTTTTTAGGAAATTTTCTGATTTTTTATTAATAAAATCATTATCACAAACAATAGTATAATTAAGAAAAAAGGGGAGAGAAGATATGTTGGAAACAGGATTGAAGATGGGCTTTGGGCTCATGCGTTTACCTAAGAATGAAGATGGTTCTTTATCAGTAGAACAGACATCCATCATGGTTGACAGATTTTTACAAGCTGGTGGTACCTACTTTGATACAGCTTTTGCCTATGGCGGTTCTGAAGAATGTATCAGGAAAGCACTGGTTGAAAGATATCCAAGAGACAGATATACTCTGACATCAAAGCTGATTGCGTTTGGTCCGGATATGACTGAAGAAAAAGCCAAGGACGAAATCAATATCACATTAAAAAGACTAGGTACAGAATATCTTGATCTGTATCTGTTACACGCTCTTCAAAGAAGCAATATCGATTTCTATGACAGATGGAATCTCTGGGATTATGTTAAACAGTTAAAAGAAGAAGGTAAGATCAGACATTACGGATTCTCTTTCCACGCTGATCCTGATCTTCTGGAAGAATTATTGAATAAACATCCTGATGTTGAATTTGTACAGTTGCAGATAAACTACGCTGACTGGGAAAATCCGGGAGTAAATTCCAAGAAGAATCTGGAAATATGCAAGGCTCATAATAAACCGGTAATCGTTATGGAACCGGTAAAGGGTGGTATACTGGCAGATCCGATTGATACAGTAAAGACGATATTTGATGCAGAAGGAAATGATGTATCATATGCCGGATGGGCTTTAAGGTTTGCGGCAAGCCAGGATAATATCTTTACGGTATTGAATGGTGCCAGCAGTGTTGAACAGATTACTGACAGCTTAAAATACATGGCTCAATTTGTACCGCTTAATGAACATGAAAACGAAGTGATTAAAAAAGCACAGGCAGCACTCGATGCCGATCAGTCTATTCCTTGTACAGGATGTCATTACTGTACAAAAGGCTGTCCGATGAATATACCTATTCCGGAAATCTTTACCGTTGAAAACCGTAAGGCAGGAAGTCCTGAATTCCGTACAAAAAGAGAATATTCAATTGTCACTAATGGTAAGGGCAAGGCATCTGAATGTATACAGTGCGGGCAGTGTGAAGCAGCATGTCCTCAGCACCTGGAAATCATCTCTTTACTGGAAAAGTGCAGAGCGTTTGAGGATTAATTATGAGCACAAAATTTAAAGATTTTCTAAAAGAACAGCTTCAGGATCCTGAATTCAGAAAGGAATACGAAGCGCTTGCAACAGAGCGTGCCATCATTCAGAAAAACATAGATAATGAAAAACCAGAAACTGAAGAATAGCGGTTTCTGAAAGTATTACTAAAAACAAACGGCGGAATTACCGCCGTTTTACAATTACTTTTTCTTTAATGCCATCAGCACCATTAAGATACCAATAATACCTATAAGCACATTGACATACAGCATTATTCTGACACCGAAATAATCAATGATAAGACCACCAATTAGACTTCCAAGAACCGAACCTATACTCATAACTGAAGCCATTAAAGCCTGACCGGTTGACTGATCACCAAGATCTATTTCTTCAATAACATAATAGACAGAACTTGAGGCGAATATGCCATAACCCAGGATCTGGAAAAACTGTATGAGATAGACAGTAATGACATTATAGGATAAGGCATAGCCTAAAGCCTTAAGCACAAAACCGAATGATGATATCAGTAAGAGCTTCTTTATGGACAGTTTTTTATTGAGAAATTCAAAACAGAAAAGGATAGGTACTTCAACAACCGTCGCAATGGCGAAGGCTGTACCAAGCTCTGAACTTCCGCCACCTATCTCCATCAAAAACTGCAAGAGATAGGTATTGGTCATATTAAGTGTTGTACACAGTAGACCAAACGCCATAAACATCAGCATAAATGACGGATATTTTTTAAAGAAAGAATCTTTTTGGTTGTTTTCTCTGATAGAAGCTTCTTTGATTTCTTCGGCGTATGAAGGCATGGATAATATCAGGATTATCAATAATATCGCCAGTATGATACCGGATAAATAGATCGCATTTACACCGAATGAATTAACCATTCTTCCGACTATAAAAGATGCCAGGGCAAAGGAAAGTGAACCCACACCTCGAGCCAGACCGAAGTTGAGGTTTATGCCGTTATTCCTATAGTTTGATACGACGTTATTGGTAAAAGGAATACTCGTATTTACCAGCAGCATTAATACCCCGATAGATATGATTCCGATTATTTTATTAGGGAACAGAAGAAGACTTAAAAAGACAGGTATGACAGAAGCTGTCAGTATTATCAGCATCTGTTTCCAGTTGACCTTGGAATCTCCATCACAGATTCTGCCAATTATTGGCTGTATGACAACCGTCACACGCCAAATGTCGCTATAACGATACCTATTTCCTGATTGGAGAGAGATCTTGATAAAAGACACAGGGATACAAAGCCTGTCGCAACGCAACAATACGACCAGAATAAACCCTGCAGAATTATATATTTGATGTTCAGCTGTTTTTCCATAATAAATATCTTAATCAATTCAATTGTATTAAAGTGATACGTTGTGGTAAAATAGAATTGTTTATGAAGCAGATTAAAAAGAGAACTATCAAAAAGAATAAACCGTTAAGAATAAAGAAAGAGAATCTTCTTCTGATATTTATTTCTTTAATTATTATCGGGGGAATGTTTATATTTGCGAACGGCTGGTATATTGATTTTGCGGAAGCGGAAAATATTGAAATAGAATACGGATACAATATACCTGATCCTGGTGCGAGACTGAAAGGAAAACTCTTTTTCCGTAACGGTATAAAACTTAATACGGTAAAAGAAGGGGATTGTGATACATCTAAAGATGAAGCCTGTGAAATAAAATATAAGGCATCTTTTTTAAGTCTAAATAAAGAATTGGATCAGAAGATTACAGTTGTGGATAATACGCCACCGGTAATTACGCTGGTCAATGAAGATTCCCATATTGAATACGGTATAAACTACACGGAAGAAGGATATTCGGCATATGACAATAAGGATGGGGATCTGACGGATTTTGTCATAGTAGAAGAACATAAGAATGAGATTCTTTATTATGTAAGTGACAGTGCCGGTAATGTGGCTGAGGCCAAAAGAATCATAACTGATACGACTGCTCCGGATATGAAACTTAATGGACCTGAAGAAGTATCGGTGCGCAAAGGCTATAAGTACAATGATCAGGGCGCAAAAGCCTATGATATGAAGGATGGGGACATAAGTGATCGGATACGCGTGGAATCAGATGTCAACACGGATAAGGTCGGAGATTATGAGGTTGTCTATTACGTAAGTGATGAGGCAGGAAACGAAAGTAAGATAGTGCGTAAGGTCAAGGTATCAGATGAGATGAATGGTGAAAAGACCATCTATCTGACATTTGATGATGGGCCATGTTCATACACAAGAGAATTATTGGATGTCTTAAAGAAGTATGATGTCAAGGCTACTTTCTTTGTGGTAGGTAACGGTAATCCGGAAATACTGAAAAGAATTGTGGATGAAGGTCATTCCATCGGTATTCATTCATATACCCATAATTATTCGGAGATCTATTCAAGTGTCGATGCCTATTTTGAGGATCTTGAAAAAGAGGCTGCCGTCATTGAAAATGCGACAGGTGTAAGAACCAATCTTCTAAGATTCCCGGGTGGAAGTTCCAATATGGTCAGCGCCAAATACTGTACAGGTATAATGAGTACTCTGGTAGAAATGGTAAGTGATAGAGGATACTACTACTTTGACTGGAATGTCTTAAGTGGTGATGCGGGTGAAACAACCGATACGGATGTCGTCTACAGTAATATCATCAGGGGTATTGAAAACAGAGAAACATCCGTTGTCCTTCAGCATGACATCAAATATTTCTCCGTATCAGCCGTTGAAGATGTGATTACCTACTGCTTAAGTAAAGGCTATACCTTTGCCCCGCTGTCGTCATCTTCACCAACCTGTCATCATGGTGTAAACAACTAAAAATAGCGCGATGCGCTATTTTAATATCTTTATATCCTTGAAGTATTTTACTTCTTCATCAGCTTCGTGAGTATCCTGAACTATTTCAGAATATTTGAAGCCAACACAGTATAAACCGGCAGACTGGGCAGATTTTATACCATTGGTAGAATCTTCAATGGCGATAATTTCTTCAGCTTTATATCCCATCTTTTCAATGGCTTTAAGATATATTTCGGGATGAGGTTTGGTATGGGATATATCATCACCGCAGACTATATCATCAAAGTATTCCATTATCTTGAACAGTTTGAGTTTATGTTCGACATAGTATCTTGGTGAAGAACTGGCGACAATCAGTTTTATGTCTTTTTCGTGGTTTTCTTTGACAAACTCTGCAAGTCCAGGCATCGGTTCAAGTTCATCCGACATGAGATACCTGTCGGTATAGACATAGAAATCTTTTGTGAAGTCTTCTAAGGACTGATTGATCTCAGGGTACTTGTTCAGCAGCATCTCACACATCAGTGAAGCCGTACCGCCTGTAGCTTTTTCAAATATTTCTTCATCAAAAGGTATACCGTATACTGCCAGCTGATCAGCTATACCTCTGGCAAAGTATGGTTCAGAATCAACAATTACGCCATCACAGTCAAAAACAATTCCTTTAATCATAAAACTATTGTAACAAATGTTAGAATATTAAAAGTAAAACAAAGATTATAAATTGTCATAAAAGGGTAAAATATGAAATATTACTTTATTATCAATCCCGCCGCCGGACCGGGTATCAGTGAAAAGAAAATAAGAGAAGAACTTGATCAGCTTGATGAAAGAATAGACTGTGAACTCTTTCTTACGCAGAAAAATCAAGGAGCTACACCACTGGTAAAAAGAATAATTGAAAATCATCCTGAAGAAGAGATGTGTTTTGTTGCCTGCGGTGGTGATGGAACAATCAATGAAGTCTTTGAAGGATGTGCCCATAAGGATAATGTCTATGCGTCCTGTATACCAAGTGGTTCAGGCAATGATTTTGTGAAATGTTTTGGAACAGAAAACTTTACGATAAAAAAGATTATTCATGGAAAAAAGAGAAAGATAGATCTTATTGAAGTAGGAGACAGACACTGTGTCAACGTGACCAATTTCGGTATTGATACAGCGGTTGTCAAAAACGTCAATAATAACCGTGAAAAAAGAGGACATGGAAGTTCACTTGATTATCCTCTGGGAGTCTTAAAGGCTATCTTTACTTCCATGAGGACAAAGTGCACGATTATTGCCGATGGGGAAACAGTAAATCCTGAAGGATATGCCTTAAGTGTAACGTTTGGCAACGGACGGTTTGTGGGAGGATCATACAACTGTTCACCAAGGGCATCTTTAGATGATGGACTGATAGAGGTATGTATTGTAAAACCTATCAGTATTATTAAGTTTGCCCAGTTTATCGGACCTTATTCCAAAGGCGAACATCTTGATGATGAAAAGATCAGTAAACACCTCTACTACAGACAGGCAAAGGAGATTGAAGTAATAGCGGAAGAAGGTTTTGAATATTCTCTTGATGGAGAAGTTATTGCGAGCACGCATTTCAAATGTACCATAGATCCGCTGGCGCTGAATTTTATGGAACCGGAGACAGGTGAATGAAAGAGATTGAATTACAGGAACTGAACAATTATCTTGATATCTTTGATGTTGAAAAAAAGCCCGCAATTGCGATGGCCAGTGATGGAGAAAGAACCAACGGACTTACTATCGGCTGGCTTTCAATAGGAAGACTCTGGTCAAAACCGATGGCTACTGTCTATATCAATAAACAGCGATATTCCAAAGAGATCTTTGATAAGGCCAAGACATACTCCATCAACTTCCTGAAAGATGAATACAAGAGTTTGAACGGCTATTTTGGAAGAGTATCCGGAAAAGATGAAGACAAAATAAAAAAGAGCGGTCTTACAATTGCAGAAGATATCGCTCCATACTTTGAAGAAAACAGGCTGACAATACTATGTACAATACTGGGAAGAAGTGATTTCGACCTTGAACATGTCGATCCTGATGTCTATGACTGGTATAAGAAAGATGGTGTACATACTCTCTACTATGGAAAGATTGAAAAGATACTTATAAACGAATAAAACAGGCAGTGCCTGTTTTATTATAAATTCAGTTCTTTCATCCAGACCTTGAGTTCCTTCTTCCAGGATCTTTCGGAATGGTTGTCATTCTTGAAACAGTGCGGAAGCACATCGACACCCGGTTTTTTAAAGAGGGCTCTGATTATCTGCAGGTTCTGATCGGTAACGGTCGCAAAGGTATAGTGTTCACGATACTCGAATCCTCCCCAGGAGATATAGACCGTCGTATTTTCCATCATTTCATGTTCCAGATCATTTCTTAAGGATTTATACATCGGATAGATATGCGGAGAAATACATACGGCTTTGGAGTAGATGTCAGAATGCATAAGCGCCATATATAAAGACATGATGCCGCCCATACTTGAACCGCCGATATAGGTATGTTCACGATTGCTTAGTGTTGGATAGTTTTCATCGATAACGGGTTTTAATTCATGTATCATCCATTCTATGAGGGGAAGACCTTTGGCTTCAATATAGCCCCATGGTTCATCATAGAAATTGTAGGGAGAAAATTCTCTGAGTCTTTCCTTACCCGCATCATCGTGTGAACATTCAAGTCCTACGACCATCAGACGGTTGTGGTTTTCTTCAAGATATTCTCTTAATCCCCACGATTGTCCATATGTCGCATCTTCATCATAGAAGAGGTTGTGTCCATCAAACATATACAGCACAGGAAGTCTTTCGTCATCTTTAAGATCATCGGGAAGATAGATGTGCAGCATTCTTTCCTGTTCATAGGGTGTAATCCATGTTTTTTCTTTTAAAATCATATTTTCTCCAAAAAAGAGGAATTATTCCTCTTTCATATCATTATCAATTTTAACAGTTCTTGTAGGATAAGGGATGACAATACCGTGTTCACGGAAACTGTAGATGATATCTCTTCTGATATCACAACAGATATTGAATCCGCTTAAGGAGTTCTCTGAATAGACTATAGCTCTTAAGTTGATACCGCTGTCCGCAAAACCGGTTACTCTGACAGTTGTATTCTTGAGGCTTTTTGGATGCGAATCACCAAGTTCCTTCAGTATTTCCATAGCCTTATCAAGATCAGATTCATAGGATATCTGTACTTCCAGAAAGTTCGCCTTTCTTGATTCAATCAGGTCGGAGTTTTCGATGGCCGAATCAGACATCGTGCTGTTGGGAATGGCGATACGGTTGTTTTCATAGGTACGGATAATCGTATGATGAAGGGTAATATCTTCGACATAACCGATATATTTTCCATCCGCAATCTTGATAAGATCATTAACCTTGTAAGGTTTGGTAAGCAGAATGATGATACCGGCAATGATATTACCTAAGGATTCCTGGGCAGCCAGTGATACCGCTAAAGCGATAACTCCTGATGATGCCAGGATCGTAACCATGAAATCATTTAAAACAAGGATACGGTTAAGACATGAATAGATACAGATGATTGAAATGGTGATTCTGACTATCTGCAGAATGGTCTTTTTACTGTCGTTATCGCTTTTATTCAGGAAACTTCTGAAAACATTATAGATGACGGCAGCCAGTACAATGGAAAAAGCCCAGGCAATAAGCGACTGGATTAGACCTCCTTCAAAGTACTGATCAAGTGTTTCTATCATGACTTCATTGTAACAAATTCACACACGATTACGATTAAAAGTTCATAAACAGTTCAGTTTTTAAAAAGATAATTGAAGTATAAAAAATACCCGATACCAGTATCGGTTTACATATATTCCCCATCTGAAAGCTGTACGTAAATGTACAGTTTTCTTTATGCATAAAAGATATAATAGTTATGAGGGTTAATATTATGATCAGAGAATTTATCGGTTTTATAAATGAAAGTCCATGTGCCTACGGGGCATGTGAAAGTGTTAAAGAGACACTTCTTGAAAACGGCTATGAAGAACTTAAGAGCCAGAAACTGGAAAAAGGAAAGAAATATTTACTTACCAGAAACGATACCAGTATTATCGCATTCAATATCGGAAAGAAGCTGAAAAATCCTTCTTTACATATCTGCGCATCACACACAGATACACCATGTTTCAAACTGAAACAGAATCCTGTACATAAAGACGGAAAATGTATAAAGCTCAATGTGGAAACCTATGGCGGTATAATGCTCAGAAGCTGGATAGACAGGCCTTTAGGCATTGCCGGAAGAGTTGTGGTAAATGAAGATGATAAGGTTACAGGCAGGATACTTATCGATAAGGATCCGCTATGTATAATTCCAAGTCTGGCCATGCATCTGAACAGAGAAGGTGATAATGCCAAGATGAATATCCCTGCTGATATCACACCAATCGTATCTTTAAAGGATGATTTTGATTTTGAGGAATATCTTTCTAAGAAACTGAAAGTAAAAAAGAAAGATATCCTTAGTCATGATTTATATCTTTATCCAATAGAAAAAGCTTCGTTATGGGGAAATAAAGAGTTTGTGACAGGAAATCACCTCGATAATTTCTCCAGTGTCTTTGCGTCATTAATGGGCTTTATTGATAACTTCAATGATGATAATATCAATGTCTTCTGTGCCTTTGATAATGAAGAGGTAGGATCTTCAACAGCCCAGGGCGCAGGTTCGGATATGCTGGAAATGAGTCTTCATAAAATATGTGAAGATCTTAAACTTGATTACTATAATCTATTGAATCAGGGCTTCTTCGCATCCTTTGATGTAGCCCAGGGATATCATCCAAATCATCCGGAAGTATATGATACTGACAATGTATGTCATCTTAATAAGGGTATATGTGTGAAGTTTTCTTCCAATATGGCATATTCCAGTGATTCAATGTCCTATGCCTTATTTAAGAAAATACTGGACAGAAATGATATCCCGTATCAGACCTACACCAATAAGACCGGTATCAGGGGCGGCGGAACGCTCGCCAGATATGTCAATGCGAGGACATCGATCCTGTCAATTGATATCGGTATACCGGTATGGTCTATGCATTCATCGATGGAAACCTGCGGAGCCAGTGATATTGAAACATCCATCAGTGCCATGTCGGCTTTCTATTCAGCACACTTAAGTGTCGATGAAGATAAGAAATATATCATTTAGAAATAAAATCATGTTCAATTATTTGTATAAATAAAGTAATAGTCATGTTCAATTTTTTGTAGATTTATTGAAAAAAGTACGATAAATATAGGGTTTTTAGAAAAAAACAGATATATATGAAAAAAGGAGAAGAAAATGAACTATCTGATTGAGAATGATGAAGCGGTATTAATCGTCAACACCAAGGCAGCAGAAATCCACAGTTTCAGGAAAAAGAACGATGATTATGAGTATATGTGGAACGGCAATAAGGAATACTGGGCAGGAAGGAATCCTATCCTCTTTCCTCAGGTTTCTTCGACACCTACTAAGACCAATATCATTTACGGTAAGGAATATCCTATGGGTAATCATGGCTTTGCCAGAAACAGTGAATTTGAACTGTTTAACAGGACTGATGATTCTTTAACCTTTTTATTAAAGGAAAATGAAGAAACACTTAAACAGTATCCTTTTGAGTTCAATCTGTTTGTGACATATGAATTAAAGAATACAGAAGTAAAGATTACCTATAATATTGTCAATAATTCTGATAAGGTTATGCCTTTCGGATTCGGTCAGCATCCTGCCTTCAACTGTCCTGAAGGATTTAAGGATACTAAGATCGTGATGGATGATAAGGATGAACTTGTTATAAGTGATGAACTGTTTGATAAATATCCTACAGTCGTATATGATCCTAATCCATATAAGAAGGCTGTATTATACGCCAACAACCATGAACTGGAAGTAGATTTTGAGGGCTATAATATTCTGGCTGTATGGTCACCTCATGCACCGTTTGTGTGTATCGAACCATGGATGTCAGGCAATCCTGATCCAGGCCTCGCCTTTGAAGATCGACCTCATTCCTATAAACTGAGTCCTGGAGAAAATCAGGTTATCAGCTATTCAATTATTCTGAGATAGAAAGAAGGTATATATAAATGTCGTGTACAACTCTGCTGGTAGGCAAGAAGGCATCGTATGACGGTTCAACGATGATTGCCAGAAACGATGATGGTTTCTTTGATGTCAAAAAGATGATCATCGTCAATCCTAAAGACCAGCCCCGAAAATACAAAACCGTAAATTCTCATTTATGCATTAAGCTTCCGGAAAATCCGCTTCGTTATTCAAGTACTCCAAGCGTTGATAACAGTAATGGTGTATGGGCAGCTAATGGTATTAATGAAGCCAATGTGGCGATGACTGCTACAGAAACCACAACCTCCAATCCTTTGGTTATGGGGGCTGATCCTTATGTGAAATATGTCAAGGAAGACAGATCAAAGAAGCAGAAGGAACTTATTGGGGGAATCGGAGAAGAAGACTTCGTAGTTCTGGTTCTTCCTTATATCAGAACAGCCAGAGAAGGAGTTCTGAGACTTGGCTCATTACTTGAAGAATACGGTACCTATGAATCCAATGGCATAGCTTTCAGTGATAAGGATGAATGCTGGTGGTTTGAAACTATCGGGGGACATCACTGGATGGCAAGAAAAGTAGAAGATGATGAAGTAGTCATTATGCCTAACCAGTTTGGACTTGATAAATTTGATCTTAAAGATGCCTTTTCAAAGAAAGAAAAGAATCTCTGCAGCAAAGATATGAAGGAATTCATCAAAGACAATAATCTTCTAATGGATTCTGATGGATCATTTAATCCAAGAATCGCCTTTGGTTCTCACAGTGATGCTGATCATGTCTACAATACACCGCGTGCCTGGTTTATGGGCCGATACTTCTGTCCTAAATCATTCAAATGGGATGGTGAAAATGCGGACTATAATCCGATGAGCGATGATATTCCGTGGTCCTTTAAACCTGATCACAAGGTTACGGTTGAAGATGTCAAATATGTGCTGTCATCCTATTATCAGGGAACACCTTATAATCCTCATGGAAATGATGATAAAAAAGGAATCTACCGTCCGATTGGCATATCCCGTACAGGAGTTATGGCTGTACTTCAGATACGTAATAATGTGCCTGAAGAAATAAGGGCGGTTGAATGGCTGTGCTATGGCTGCAACGCCTATAATGTGGTGGTGCCTTTCTATACCAATACCAGCAGATTCCCAGACTATGTAAGTAAGACCGGAATGGATGTCGATACGGATACTTTCTACTGGTCATCAAGGCTGATCGGGACAATTGCCGACCACAGTTTCGGTGCCTGTGTCATGTGGATAGAAAGATATCAGAACGCTGTATCAAACAGATCTCATCAGCTGCTTAAGGAATATGACAGGAAGATGACTGAGAACAATGATTTCTCTTTAATCAGGGAAGCGAATAACGCATTTTCGAGTATGGCTAAGGAAGAGACGGATAAGACTTTGTCCCACGTGCTTCTTGAGGCTTCTAAGAAGATGAAACTTACCTATTCCAGAACAGATAACTGATATTCCGCTATGCGGCATATTTTTATGTAGTATGATTAACATTGGTTAATTATCTGAAGAATGGTGCTATAATGAGAAGGCACGCTTAGGAGAAATATAATGAAAAAGACAATATTAAAGCAGTATGCTCAGTTGCTTGTAGAAATGGGCGTAAATATTCAGAAGGGACAGGAACTTATGGTTTTTGCCTCTATAAAACAGGAAGCTCTGGTTAAAGAAATTGCAGTAGCGGCTTATAAAAAAGGAGCTGCGAAGGTAAGTGTTGAATGGGGTTCTGATGCGTTGACAAAAGTTCATTACCGTTATCAGAGTGTCAAACAGCTCGGTAAGGTAGAAGAATGGGAAAAGGCTAAGCTTCAGCATCGTGTTGATGTGGTTCCGGCAAGAATCTATATCGCAGATGAAGATCCCGACGGTATGAAGGGTGTAAACCAGAAGAAAGTCGCAAAGGCGAGGATGATGTCATATCCGATTATCAAGCCTTATATTGATCAGCTTGAAAACAAGGAACAGTGGTGTATTGCCGGTGCGGCATCACCTGAATGGGCAAAGAAGGTTTTCCCTGGCATGTCTAAATCAAAGGCTGTGGAAAAGCTCTGGGAAGCCATTCTGGAAACTTCAAGAATGGGTGAAGATCCTGTAAGAAACTGGAAGGAACATAACGCTGACTTAAGAAGAAGATGTGACTATCTCAACAGTCTCAATCTTAAATCCTTACATTATGAAGCATCCAACGGCACAGACTTTACCGTAGGTCTTATAGATGAGGCAAGATTCCTTGGCGGAAGTGAATTAACGCTTGGTTCCAACATCGAATTCAATCCGAATATTCCTTCTGAAGAAGTCTTTACATCTCCAATGAAGGGTGAAGCCGAAGGTATCGTTTACGCTTCCATGCCTTTATCATATGAAGGAGAACTGATTGAAAACTTCTCTGTAAGATTTGAATCGGGTAAAGCGGTAGAAGTTAAGGCTGAAAAGGGAGAAGAACTCCTTAAACAGATGATCAGCATGGATGAAACGGCAGCCTATCTTGGTGAAGCAGCTCTCATTCCTTATGATTCACCAATCAGAAAAACCGGTATTCTTTTCTACAATACACTGTATGATGAGAATGCCAGCTGTCATCTGGCTCTAGGTATGGGCTTTACCAATGTCATAAAGGATTATGAAAAATATACCCAGAAAGAACTTCAGGATATGGGCGTCAATGATTCCATGATTCATGTGGATTTCATGATCGGTACCAGAGATATGAATATCACCGGTACTGATAAAGACGGTAAAAAGATAAAAATCTTTGAAAACGGAAACTGGGCATTCTAAAAGGCATCTTAGATGCCTTTTTAAATCGTCCTAGTGGACAGTCGAGCACGGCATGTCTGTGCGAGACAATAATCCACC
>JAUNIH010000021.1 GCA_030523555.1 Erysipelotrichaceae bacterium | reverse complement strand
TAACACAGTGGTTCAACATATTAACACGATGATTTAGATAGGGTGAAATACTCAGCATTCCCAGAATATAGGGTTTACCAAGATTCAGAAATTCTTCTTTTCTGAGATTCTTCGCAATATGAAGAATCTCTTCTTTATATATACGGTTTTCAAAATAGAAAGACATTTTTTTCATGCCGGCATTTTTAAGACATGATTCATAGTCCTGAGACTGTATGGTAACGGTACATATTTCGCTGTCTAAATCTTTGGGAGTATAAAGTGAATGCTGGGTATACGGAGCTATTACAGCTATTCCACCTTCATTCATTCTGAAGAATCTTTCCCCTATGGATACATACAGATGGCCCTTTGTACAAACCAGTATTTCTACTACTTTCTGAATATGCACGAAGTAATTGGGTTTTCTGATATGCAGTACTGTATATTCAGCTACACCCTTGTTTTGAACTGAAAAGGACTTTCTCATCACGCCTCCTTCTATGTAAGCAATTTCTGACTGAACCATAAATATTTTTTATGGCAGATATTATCTATTAAATATCTATTATATATATTTTTAAAATATTAGCGATTTTTAAACAACAATTTTTGTCCTGTTTAGTGATAAAAATATGAAAAAAATAACTAAATTTAGAAAAAATTTTCAGAAATATTTCATGTAAATTTTTGGGTGAAAAATGTTTTTTTCGGGAAAAGTGCATAAAATAAGCCTATCAAAAATACATATTAACTTTTATCCATATATGTTATAGGGGGAAAACAGTATGAATGAAAACAAGAAACTGGCATTAGAAGCTTTTGAAAAAGGCGATTATGATCAGATGGCAGTATATGCCAATAAGGTCTGCAATGTTGATGGTGATTATAAGACTGGTATTGATCTGTTAGGACTTGGTCTTGCGCATGCACCATTCAATGTAGCATTAAGAGCTACAAGAGGAAGAAAGTATATCGGCAGTTATAATTATCCAAGCGCTGTAAGTGATATGTCCTTAGCTTCCAGACTTGATCCAACTGACTGGGAGATCTGGTATTACGGTGGTGTAGCTGCATATCTTGCGGATGAATATGAGATGTGCAAGGAATTCCATAATCATGCCAGGGGGCTGATGCTGGAAAACGGAATCGAAGCAATTCCGGCTACTGTTGACTGGTATTGGATGGCTTGTATGAAACTTGATCAGAAAGAAGAAGCTGAAGCTATATTGGATAAATATATCAGTGAAGATGATGGTGGTGGAAGTGTTCTGGCACCGGCGATGTGTGTAAATGTGATTGGTTTTATTTCTAAACTTATTGAAGAAGACAGAGTTATTAATAAGAAAGCGAATACTGATGGTATTGTAGCTGGTAATTCTATCGGGTTTATTTCTAGAGACCGGGATATCATTTATAAGGCGATTAAAGATTCTATAGGGATAGAAAAAGCTGATGATTGTGGATTAGTATATTCTGATAGAAAATATGAAGGTATCAAGTCAGAAGTAATTGAAGTAATGGATAATAAGGAAGACAGAAAACCTTTAACGGAATATCTTATTGATATATTAGGTAAATGTGATGTCTTTATTGTGAGTGAAGGTCCTGTAGATCTTGAAGGGTTTGGAGACAGTCTCTTTGGACACTTTGATGAAAGGACTAAAGAGATACAGATGAAGGCCAATAAGGGTTATGTAAGAGTAGCCAATATTGCCGGAGCTACAGCTATAGCTTTACCACAGAAGGGATTAGGTATGTCTACCTTATTAATGTGTGAAAGTAAGAAAGATAAAATAGCTAAATTACTTAAGGCATCTGAATATATTGAAGATGTTAAGGATGAATTGATAGAAAGATATTTCTTAGATCTAGATAACTACTGGATGGATGGTTACGAGGTTTAGGAACAGGAGGTCATAATGAAAACATATCCTTTGGAAAGTATCAGTATTGAAAAAGCACAGGAAAAACAGTTCAGATTTGTAGACTGTGTTATGCATCATTTCTCGGGAAGTGAAAGTCTTACTAGAGGTGATCTTGGTGTACATCAGCCTGGTAATCACCCTGTTACGACAGGTAAAGCTGAAGCTGCGATTGCGGAATTTTTTAACAGTGAAGACAGTATTCTTGTAAGAGGTTCAGGTACAGGAGCTATCCGTTATGGCTTAAGTTCAATTATCGGATGTGGTGAAAAGATACTGGTACATAAGGCGCCGGTATATTCTACAACCACTACTTCTTTTGAAATGTTTGGTTTAAAGACTGTAGAAGCTGATTTCAATAATATTGACGAAATAAAAAAAGTATTAAATGAAGAATCAGATATTAAGGCTGCGCTTGTACAGTATTCAAGACAGAAGATAGATGATTCCTATGATATGGAAGAAGTAATTAAAGCTATTAAAGAAGTAAAAGATATCCCGGTTATTACTGATGATAACTATGTGGTTATGAAGGTTAATAAGATAGGGGTAGAGTGTGGTGCTGATCTGTCATGTTTCTCTACTTTCAAACTGCAGGGTCCTGAAGGTATAGGGTGCGTTGTAGGCAAGAAGGAATATGTCGAAAAGATCAGGAAGATGCATTATTCAGGTGGCTGTCAGGTACAGGGTTTTGAAGCTTTGGAAGTTATTAGAGGTCTGACCTATGCACCGGTGATGCTGGCGATAACAGCCAAGACAGCTGAAGATGTATTAAGAAGATTAAAAGATGGTGAAGTAGAAGGTGTGAAGAATGCCTATATTGCCAATGCACAGTCTAAGGTATTACTGGTTGAATTTGATGAACCGATAGCTAAGAAAGTTTTAGTTGAAGCTGAAAAGATGGGTGCTTTGCCTAATCCTGTAGGTGCTGAATCAAAATACGAGATTGAACCATTATTCTATAGAGTCTCAGGAACATTCTTAAAGAGTGATCCAACACTGGCTGATCATATGATCCGTATCAATCCCAACAGATGTGGAAGTGATACAGTAATCAATATTCTTAAGGAAAGTATTAAAGCTGTTTTATAAGAGGTATATGAATGAACAAGAGAAGATTTATTGTTGTCGTACTTGATGGTTTTGGAATGGGGGCTATGGCTGATGCCGCTGTTGTTAGACCAGGTGATGAAACAGCGGGAACCTTAAGAAGTATATTAGAGGATTATCCTGATCTGTATCTGCCTAATTTAGAAAAACTTGGACTGATGAACTGTTATGGTAAAGACAGTAACAGGATGAAGTTTAATCCTGATGCCAATTATGGTAGAAGTGAACTCAGACATTTTGGTGCTGATACCTTTATGGGACATCAGGAGATTATGGGTACCAATCCTAAAAAACCGGAAGTTCAGCCTTTTCAGGAGAAGGTGGATATCGTTTATAAACATCTTAAGGATAATGGTTATAAGGTTGAATATAAGGAAAAAGATGGATTAAGATATGTAGTCTGTGAAGATTATGTAACAATAGCGGATAACTTAGAAGCAGATCTTGGTATGTGCTATAACGTTACTGCACCTTTGGATTACTGTCCTTTTGAAAAGGAACTGGAAATAGCCAGATGTGCTAGAGAAGTAGTTACAGTAGGCAGAGTTATCTGTTTTGGTGGAACAGGTAATAATATGCAGGATTTATGGAATGCGGAAGAAGTTAGAGATGGTAAGTTTATCGGGATAGCTTCTGCAAAGTCCAAATCATATGAACAGGGATATCAGTGTTTACATTTAGGATATGGCGTAGATAAGAATGTACAGGCACCGACTATATTAACAAGAAACAATATTGAGTGTACATTGATTGGTAAGGTAGCTGATATAGTAGCCAATGATATGGGTACATCTATCTCATGTGTACCTACTGCTGAATGTATGAAGCTTACAGCAGAGGCCATGAGAAAGATGGATTATGGTTTTATCTGTACCAATGTACAGGAAACAGATCTGGCAGGTCATTCTCAATCTACTACAGAGTATAAACATATACTGGAGATTGCGGATGAAGGTTTTAATGAAGTACTTAATGAACTTACATCTGAAGATGTACTGGTAGTTATGGCAGATCATGGTAATGATCCTAAGATTGGATCCAGCAGACATACAAGAGAAATGGTTCCATTGATGATAAGACATGGAGATCTGAAGGGAGTTAATGTCGGATTACGTAAGTCCTTATCAGATGTTGGAGCATCTGTCTGTGATTATTTCGAGGTAGAAGAACCGGATAATGGTGAATCGTTCTGGCCGTTGATAAACAAGTAATTTATTTAAAAAGGCATCTATAATCATGGACTTGAGATGCGTTATGGTTTGTCTATGTCAATAAATATGATGATGGTACTGGAGATTTTGGCAGAAGAAGAAAAGATTCGTTCTACTAAAGTAATTGCATCTAACGGCAAAGATTTAGATTAAATAAACAAGGGTATTTGTAAACTATTACGGATACCTTTTGTTTTTATTTCACGATTTATTTCTGAATTATAATGCTTAATTCCGTTTGTTTGAAAAGGGAAATCCAGAAGATAATTCAAAATACATATTAATTATGTATTTTTAGTAAATGACAGTCTGAATTATGTTATAATACTAGTGTAGATATTAAAATAAAAAACTAATATGAAATGGACTTATGTACTGATTGTACTTGCGATATTATCACTGATTATTCAGATATATGTGCAATATAAGAAAAGAAGTGCACAGGAGTATCTGACAGGATTACTTTCATCAGGTAAATATGATGAGTTTGATGAGGCTGTAGATTCAGACAGGATAAAAAGATGGATTCCGGAGTTTAACAGGTTGTATGTGAAGCTGAATAAGGAAATCATGTGTGGTAATGCTGATAAGGTAGAGGATATCATTAACGGAGTACGTCTGATGAATCTAGGAGATACCTATAAGGGTAAGATATATACCTTAATATATAATTACTATCTTTCAAGAAAAGATTACGAAAGATGTAAAGAGTACTATAAGCTGATATCAGGGATAAAAAACTATGATACGCATGAACTTGATATAACCCATAATACCTTTGTAAGAAATGGTTATAAATATCTTGATGAAGTTATGGATAAGATGAATTCGTTACCTGAAAATCAAAGGGGTGTATATGAACTGCTGATAGGAAAGATGTATCGCAATAAGGGTGAAACGGATAAGGCTATAGAATATGAAAGTCTTGCCGGTAAACATATGAGACAGGGAGGTTAATGATTATGGAGACCAAGAAGTATACGATGCGTGATTATATTGCATCATGTCCTGAAATTATGAGGGATAACATTAAGAAATCTGAAGAACTTACTAAAGCTCTTGTGGATGAATATGTGGATGGTGGATATAAGAACGTCTGGATTGTAGCGTGTGGATCATCATCAAATGGTTCATACTGTGGAAGGATGTATGTAAAACATCATCTGAAATGTGAATGCAAGGTAGTAAATCCGTTTACATTCATTACAGCGGAAAATGATATTGGACCTGAAGATATGGTAGTTGCGGTATCGCAATCCGGTTATTCAACTAATGCCTTGGAAGCTCTTGATGTCATTAAATCAAAGGGAAGAAAAACTATCGGTCTGACTGGTGATGTCAATTCTGATTTCAAGGAAAAATGTGATGTGCTGGTTAACTGGGGCGTAGGTACAGAAACAGTTGCCTATGTTACTAGAGGTGTAACGACATTGGCTTTATTCTTCATGCTGTTTGCTTTAGAAGCAGCGAAGAAAAAAGGTTATGAAAGTGAAGAAGAATATAGTAAAAATAAAGCTCAGTTATTGAAAGCGTGCGATATAAATGAAGAGGTTCAGAAGAACTGGACAGAGTTCATGAAGAAACATTACAAACGTCTTTCTTCGATGACTAATGCGTATATGTGTTCTGTTGGTGCCAATATGGGTACAGCATATGAAGGAGCTTTGAAGTTTGGAGAAACAATCTCTATTCCAACCGCTGCCTATGAAGCTGAAGAATATATTCATGGACCTAATATTCAGCTGACTCCTAAATACAGTGTATTTGTGATTGATGGCGGTATCGGTTCTGGGCGTCTTAAGAACATCTATGAGGGTACAAGAATTGTAACGGATAATGCCTTCCTTATTACCAATACAGAATATGAGGGTGATGAAAACATCTTCTATGTAAAGGCTGATGTTGATGAAGATGTTACACCTATCTGTTATCTTCCGATATTCCAGATTACAGCTGCGGATATAACTGATGATCTAAACAGATGGATCAAACATCCTTTACAGGAAAAGATGGATAAATATGTTTCCGCAAAGAGTGAGAATTATGATAAATCACCTTTTGCGTTAGATACACCTAAAAGACATGAGAAATAAGGAGAAAGAAAATGCCAAATATTTTACTGACAAGAATTGATAATCGACTGGTACATGGACAGGTAGGTAATATCTGGGCTGGTACTTTAGGCTGCAACCTGATTGTTGTAGCTGATGATGTTGCGGCTAATGATCCTATTCAGCAGACACTGATGAAGGCTACTGCTGATTCTGTAGGCTGTGGTATACGTTTCTTTACCTTGCAGAAGGCTATTGATGTCATCAATAAGGCAAGTGAAAAACAGCTGATTTTCTTAGTAGTAAGAGATCCTCAGGCTGCAAGAACACTTGTTGAAGGTGGTGTACCTATCAATAAGTTATGTATCGGTAATATGCATCCAGCAGAGGGTAAACGTCTTTCCAATGATCCGCATATCTATGTCGATGATAAGGATATGGAAGATTTAAGATATGTGAGAAATAAGGGATTTGAAGTCTATATCCAGAACCTTCCTGGAGATAAGAAGAAGGATTTTGAATAGGTATATTCCTGTTTAACAGGTTTATATAAATGAAAGGGGGATTTGTTTATTATGCAAATCACATTAATTCAGGGCATACTGATTTCACTGGTTGTATTTCTTTGTGCCTGCGATAAGCATATGGAAGTATTCATGTGGTTCCGTCCGCTTACCGTTTCATTTCTGACAGGCCTATGTCTGGGTAATGTTCAGATTGGTTTACAGGCTGGTGCCGTAACTGAACTTGCTTACTTAGGCTTACTGACAGTCGGTGGTACTGTACCACCAGATCCACTTCTTGCTGGTCTTATGACAACTGTATTAAGCTATACTACCGGTAATGATGTAGCTACATCTATGGGTATGGCTGTTACATTTGCCCTTGTTGGTCAGTGGATTGGTATGGCTACTAACACACTGTATGCCGGCTTTATTCCTACTTTTGAAAAAGCCGCTGACAATCATGATGGCAAGACTATGGGTACATGGGTAATCGGTGGTATAGTAATCTATGCTGCTGCTTACGCAATTGTTGCATTCCTTTGCACATACGCATTCCAGAATGGTATCGTTGCCTTTGTCAATTCATTCCCTGAATGGCTGGTTAATGGCTTCAATATCGCTGGTGGTCTGATGCCTGCAGTCGGTCTTGCACTGCTGTTAGTTGTAATGCTTAAGGCTGATAACTTTGCATACCTGATTTTAGGTTTTGTACTTGTAAACATCACTAACTGCGACAACATTCTGCCTATCGCTTTAATCGCTGCTGTACTGGCTTTCATCAGCTATCAGCGTGATGTTCAGATTTCAAAATTAACTGCATTAAAGGGTTCAGAAGGAGATGAAGAAGATGGTATCTAGAGGAAAATTAACTAAGAAAGATATTGATAAGGTTGGATATCTTTCAGTATTTGAACAGTGCTGCTTCTCATTTGAAAGAATGCAGGCTCCTGGTTTCTGCTGGGCTATGGTAGACGCTTTTGAAAAGATCTATCCAGATAATCCTGAAGAAGTATCAAGAGCTATGCACGACAACCTGGAATTCATGAATACTGAACCACACTTTGCATCATTCTTACAGGGACTTGTTATCTCTATGGAAGAATCAGGTCAGGATCCTGAACTGATCCGTGGTGTAAAGAATGGTCTTTTCGGTCCTTTAGCAGGTCTTGGTGACGCCATTTTCTGGTACACCTTAATGCCTCTTACAGCTTCTATCTGCTGTTCACTGGCATCTAATGGTTCAGTACTTGGTCCAATCCTGTTCATCGCTATCTGGATTGTTGGTGGTCTTTCACGTGTATGGTTTACACGTTGGGGCTACAACCTTGGTGTTGATGCGGTTAAATTCATCGGCGAACAGTCTGCTGCTTTAACTAAGGCTGCAGGTATCTTAGGTGTTACAGTTGTTGGTGGTCTTATTCCATCTTACGTATCATTCGCCTTCGCTGAAGACCTTGTTGTAGGTACTGTATCTATTCAGGGTATCTTTGATTCAATCATGCCTAATATCCTGCCATTTGGTCTCGTATTAGGTCTTTACTACCTGTTCAAGAAGAAAAATATCAATACAATCTCACTCATTCTGATTGTCATTGTATTATCTTGTATCTTCTCAATCTTAGGTATTATGTAATCACTAAAGGAGACCTGAGGGTCTCCTTTTTTAAATGTTAAGGAGTTTATATGATTGGTATTATTGTTACGGGTCATGGCGGTTTTGCCAGCGGCATGGCTGAAAATGTAAAGATGCTTTCAGGAGTTGATGTAAAGGCGATAGATTTTAAGGAAGGTATTACTCCGGAAGAACTGGATGTTAAGATTGTAGAGGCTATATCTTCATTAGAAGATTGTGCCAATATTGTAATATTTACCGATATCCCAGGCGGAACACCATATAATCGTTCCGTTATGGTTTCTTTAAATAATCCAAAAGTGCGTATAGTTGCGGGAACAAATGTACCGATGCTTTTAGATGCAGCTATCAAGAATCTTTCTGATTCATCTTATGAAAGTACAGATGAACTGGTAGATGCCTTAATGGAAACAGCTAAAGAGGGTGTTGTTAAATTTGTTGTTCCTGCGTTGAATAATAACGAGGAAGAAGATTTCGAAGACGGAATTTAATGATAAGAGCGGTAATTTTTGATATAGACGGGGTTCTTGTAGACAGCGAACCGGTATATCTTCAGGGAGAACTGGATTATCTTAAGGATAAATATCCTCATATAACATATGAAGATATGGTTCCTACTGTCGGTATGAGTTCAAAGATGTTCAGAAAACATTTTTCTGATCTTTTAGGTATGAATCCGGAAAGTGAAGAATTTCTTAATGTCATTAAGGAAATGAATTCAGGTATGAAGGTTGATTATCCTTCTATCATGAGGAAAGACGTTAAGGAAGTTCTTAAGAAGTTATCACAGATGAAGATGAAACTGGCAGTAGCTTCCAGCGGTGATTATAAGGATGTAGAGAAACTTTTAAAAGAGTGTAATATCTTTGACAGTTTTGAAGTAATCTGTACCGGAGACATGTTTAAAGAGTCCAAGCCGAATCCTGATATCTACCTTACAACGATGAAAAAGTTAGGTGTAAAACCTGAAGAATGTTTTGTTGTTGAAGATTCAATGATGGGTATAGAAGCAGCCAAGACAGCTGGTGCTACTGTATGTGCAATGATAGAGACAAGATTTCCTTTCTCTCAGGAAAAAGCTGATTATCATGTATCTTCATTAAGTGAGATTATTCCGATTATCTCTAAACAGTATAAAGCTGTTTTCTTTGATGTAGATGGAACACTGACGGATTTTGTATATCATAAGATGCCCGAAGGAAACAGGATAGTCTTAAACAGATTAAGAGAAAAGGGTATTAAACTGTTTATCTCTACAGGTAGAGCCAAGATCGAAATGAAACTTGCACATATGTTAGAAGATGAGGAGTTTGATGGCTATATCTATGCCAATGGACAGCAGTCAGAAATTCATGGAGAAACAGTAGATCTTCATTATTTCAATGATGAACAGTTATCCCTCATTAAAAGATATTATGCAGAAAATAAGGTAGCCAATGTCTATTATGATACAGAAGGTGTATTCAGCAGTTATATCGATGATAAGTTAAAGGTTGTACAGGATAGTATTGGATGTGATGTACCACCGTTAAAGGACTGGAATGATTATGATGATCTGAAAATAACTTCGATGAATTCTGTATTGAACGATGAACAGGTTACAGAATTATGTTCCATGGTTAAAGGGATAAAGTGTGGAAGATGGTGCGAATACTGTGTAGATCTTATGACTTCAGATTCAGGTAAAGATATCGGAGTAGAAAAGATCTGTGAAGCTATGGGTATAGATCCTTTTGAAACCTTATCATTTGGTGATGGTGAAAATGATATCCCGATGCTGAATAGAACTGGCATTGGTGTAGCTATGGGTAATTCATCAGATACGGTAAAAGAAAATGTCACATATGTGACAGATGATTTTACAGATAATGGTATATATAATGCCTTGGTCTATTTTGGAATATTATAATTGATCTTCTTTTCTTATAATCGGCAATAGTGATAAAAGGATAAGAATACATCCGATTATACTTGTTAAAGTAAGTCCTGATTTAAGAATAAGAAAGCTCGCTGATAAAGAAACAATCGGTTCAAGTGTACTCAGTAATGAGGCTATACTTGAGCCGGTTTTTTTAATGCCCAGAGCCATAAAGATAAGGCCTCCACTTTGTAATAATCCACATAATACAAGTAAGAATATCTGATTCCCATTAAAACCTGTAAATCCTGTATTTAAAGAAGTAAATACAGAGATAATGAGTGCATATATACTGATATAGAAAGTCTGGGTAAAACTGTTTATTTCATGTATGGATGAGTGCTCGCAGAGTATAAGATAAAGACCGTATACTACCGCTGATAAAAAGGCATAGACAAAGCCGTTTATACTTATATCCTTTACATATGATCCCAGCAGTAATAAACCACATAAGGATAAGATCAGAGACATGATTATTCTTATATCGGGCTTAGCCTTGAAGACTATCACATTTACGATGCATATAAGTGTTGGATATATGAAATGAATAGTGGTGGCAAAGCCTGCAGGTATTAATGTATATGACAGTTCCAGAAGCAGATCTGTAAGATATACACCACATACTGAACAGATTAAAAGAATAATAAGTTCTTTAGTATTAACTTTAAAAGATGTTTTATTTATTAAACATAAAACGGCTGATAATATTAGACCTGTTAAAGCAGTAAAAAGAATTATTATTTCAGGACTTAATCCCGCATTTAGTGCGAAGGTCTGAGCAATTGGTGTAAGTCCATAACAGATACTTGAAAGGATGACAAAAATAAGCGACATAACTTAATTATAAAGATTCTAAATTAAAAGGTCTAATTGGATAGAACGAATATAATTACATACGGATATTCTTTGAAATAAACAATATCTGAATATATGGGTGCTATAATGAAGGCGATTATGGATTACAGATGGCAGAAGATAATTGAATATCTGTATAACCTGAAGGGTGAGACAGGTATCAGAGATATCGCTGTACATACGGGGATGTCCGTGTATATGGTTAAATCACTGATTGCACAAAATAAAGACGATGCTGAATCTGATGGTTTTGAACTGACTGATGATTTTAAAATAAGGGTTTTGGATGCGAATACCTTTAATGTTTTTATCAGTCGGACGGATGCATCTGATGGTAATGTCATACATATTATTACTACTCTTATAAATAAAGATGATTATGTCAAGATTGACTCTCTGGCAAATGAACTGTTTTTATCAAGAGCTTCTACTGACAGACTGATTGTCAAAGTCAAGGAAAAGCTGAAAGAATATAATCTTAAACTGATATCCAAACCGCGTTACGGCATTAAAATAGAGGGAAATGAACACGATAAAAGAAGGTGCTACCGGAAACTTGATTATGGCGATAATGATAATTTTGATCATGACAGTATGGTATATCAGGTACAGAAATATACCATGGAAGTTCTTGATAAATACAGACTCGGTATAAACAATAATAATTTCTATAATCTTGTTCAGCATATTGTTATTGCGATTATCCGTATAAGAAAAGGAAACTGCATTGATGAAGAGGTAGAAATAAGCAGAAATGATGATATCAGGGAAGTTTATGAGGCTGCTGATGAACTGTGTGAAAAGGTTGAAAAGGCTTTTGGCATCAGGTTTAATGAGACAGAAAAGAACTATATTGTCATACATCTGATGGGCAAGAGAATCTTTGATGATATTAATGTTGCCAATAAAGAAACCATTGAATGTGTAAATGATATTCTAAGGGAAATCAACGATTCAAAGGGTGTTGATTTAAGACATGACGGTGATCTGTTCACTTCACTGGTAATTCATATTCAGCCTTTGATATCCCGCCTGAAATATGGCATTGAACAGGATAATCCGATTCTGATGGAAATCAAAAAGGAACAGAAAAAGGGTTATGAACTGGCCTTATGCGGATGTGAGGTTATTTCTAAACGCTATGGCTTTAAGGTGAGTGAAGAAGAAGCGGGCTATCTGGCTTTGCATTTTACACTGGCTATTGAAAAACAGCGGAGAAAAACAGAAAAGAAAAAGATTGTCATTGTCTGTACAACAGGAAGAGGTACATCGAAACTCTTTGAATACCATCTGATGCTGCAGTATGACTATAAAGAGGATGATATTATTCTTTCGGATATGTTTCATCTGAAAGATCTGGATTTTACCAATATCAAATGCATACTGACGACTGTTCCTTTAAGTGATGAATATCCTGTACCGGTAATTATGGCTGATCTTTCAATGAAAAACTGGATATCGGAAGAAGAGTTTTATCATAGGGAAGCAAAAAAAGAAATGGTGGTATTCTGCTTTATAAAGATGTACTGGTATATACGGATGTTGATGCAGGTAACAGAGAAGAAGTCATTGAATTTATCTGCAGCAGGATTAAAGAAAAATACGGATATGATCTTTATGAAAGTACTTTGAAAAGAGAATCTTTAAGTACGACAGAAACAGGCAGCGGGATGGCAGTTCCTCATCCTTATCATTATGATGAAGATAAGACATTTATTGTCTTATGTACACTGAAGAATAAAATACTGTGGAATTACAGCGATGTTTCTGTAGTGGTTTTTATAGCTTATGGAAAAAATGAGAAACATCTTGATGAAATAAACATAAAGATAGCTGAACTCTCGGAAGACAGTGAACTGATCGAAAAGATATCCAGGAGCAATGAAACGGAAATAAGGAAGTTCTTATGAAGGTACTGATTCTGTGTATGAATGGCATAACAACTACCATGTTCTGCCGCAAGATGGAAAAATATGCGAAATATCAGGGTTTCGATGATGTTTTTATGGCTTCAGCAGTGAGAATGGATAATCTTGATTTAAGAGATACTGATGTCATTTTCTGGCTCCACAGGCTAAGGAGTATTATGAAAAGACCAAAGAAATGGTCAAAGATATGAACATACCTGTTTTAATGCTGGAAGAAAAAGAATTCTTCAGAGCTGAACCAGAAGAAATATACAGACAGATTAAAGAGAATATAAATGTTTCAGAAACATCAAAGGAGAAAAGTACACATCATTCCCATTACTGGATGATTGAAGTTGTATGGAAATCTTTTGTACTGTGCATACCATGTATGGTATTGGCTGCCATATCTGGTGTTTTATGTAGATGGACAGACAGTGAGCTGCTGTATGATCTTTACAGAATAATTTCCGGTTTAAGCGGTATCTTTTTCCTTGTAGCTATGGGATTTTCTTATAACAGTGTTAAAGGTAAAAACAGTATGGTTCCGGTTTTACTGACTATAACAGCACCACAGATTATATACATGGAGAAAAGTGAAGAATTAAGAGGTATTGATCTGCAGTACTTTGGTATAAGAAATCTTCCACTGCTGATTATACTGGGATGTCTTTTGCTGCTTATGTATGATGTTTTGAACAGGTACATTGTGAAGAAGGATAATGGTGAATCTGCTGTATATAACAGACAGACGATGGTAATATGTCTGATTATGCTGATATTCATAGGTATAAGAATGTTACTGAATTGACATCACATGTATGTCAATTTTTTAATTTTATGATAAAAAGTCTGATAGAAAGCGTTTACATTTTTTATTTATGCTTAAGGTATGAAGTTCTATCGATAGAGCACACAAGCATAATAGGAGGACAAATGAAAAAGATTTTGGAAAAAATTGTCGCATTTACTCAGACGAGATACATGCGTATCTTAACCAATGGTTTTCTGTCAATCGCTGCTGTCAGTGTAGCCGGTTCTTTGTTTACCCTGGTTAAATCTATTCCTTTGGGATTCTGGCAGAATTTCCTTACCACAAGTGGCTTGGGAGAAATACTGTCAATTCCTATTTCCTGTACAACTGATCTGATTGCTGTATATGTATGTCTATCTATGGCTAATCAGGTTGCCAAAGAGTTTGGTAAAGATCCTTTCTCAACAGCGATTGTTGCCCTGGGTGCTTTCTTCCTGGTTGTACCATTTACTGGAAAAGTATACAGTGCCGACTATTCACAGTCATTAATCGCTACAGGTATTATTCCTACTGCTTCTACTGGTGCAAGAGCCGTATTCGTTGGTATCTTTGCCGGTATAGTTGCCGCAAGACTCTACTGCTTCTTTGTTGATAAGGGCTGGACGATCAAGATGCCTGATTCTGTACCGGATATCATTTCCAAGATGTTTGAAATGATGATTCCTGGAGGTCTGGTATTCCTTATTTTCTTAGCTATCAGATATGGTTTCTCATTAACTTCATACGGTACAATGCAGAGCTTTGTCTACGCTATTCTGCAGAAACCGTTTGTAAGTATCGGAAGTGGTGTTGTTGCCTTATTGTTATACAACTCCTTAGGTTGGGTCTTCTTCGGTTTCGGTATTCATGGCGGTATGGTAATGTATACAGCTTTAATTGCTGTAATTCCGGTAGTTAACGCTGCCAATACTGCGGCTTTTGCGGCTGGACAGGCTGCTCCTTATCAGATCTGGGGCTGGGCTAACTTCCTGGCTGACTGCAATGTCTTACCTTTGACTATTGTGATGCTGCTGTTTGCCAAGTCTAAACAGAACAGGACCATCGCCAAGATTTCTGTTCCTACTTCCATCTTCAATATCTCTGAACCACTGATTTATGGCATTCCTTGTGTCATGAACCCTATCATGATTACACCATTCTTCTTAACAGCTTTGGTCAATACTTTACTGACAGTCTTAGTAACAAGCGTAGGTATTGTAGCACCAGCTACAGGCGCAAGCTTCTCGATGAATATTCCTTCACCAATTCTTGGCGCTCTGATCAACAGTCACTGGACCGGTTTTGTCTGGGGTATTGTCATCTGGCTGATTGATATGGCTATCTACTATCCTTTCTTCAGAGTATGGGACAAGAAAGCTGTGGAAACTGAAATGGCTAATGAAGCTGAAACAGCTGCATAAGGAGAAGTATGTCAAATAACAAAGCTAAATTACCTGATAATTTCATGTGGGGAGGCTCAAGTGTTCCCTGCCAGATAGAAGGTGCTTATCTTGAAGACGGTAAGGGTCTGGCTATCGAAGACTGTTTTGGTGTAGGTTTCGCGGAAAGATTTGGACCGGATATCTATCTGAAAGATCCAAAACCTGACAAATTCTATCCAAGCCATAAGGCGATTGATTTCTATCATCGCTATGAAGAAGATATTGCCTTAATGAAGGAACTGGGAATCAATTCCTTCAGAATGGGTATTGCCTGGACAAGATTCTATCCAACAGGCGAAGAAGAAGAACCAAATCCTAAAGCTTTTGAATACTACGATAAAGTAATTGACAAACTGCTGGAAGCCGGTATTGAACCTATTATCTCTATTGCCGGTGGTATTCCTATGGAAATTGCCAGAAAACATAAGGGTTTTGCGAGCCGTATAACGATTGATTTATATGTTAAGTTTGCGAAAACACTGTTTGAACATTATAAGGGCAAGATTACCCATTGGCTGACTCATGGTGAATACAATGTTGTAAGCTATATGCCTCAGATGTCTGCAGGCTTTGAACTGGATAGAGATAATGTTGATTTCCAGATGCTGTATCAGGGCATTCACAATATGGCGGTAGCTGCTGCCAAAGTTATGAATATCGCTCACGAGATTGATCCGAATAATAAGATCGGCTTTGGTATCTCAGCCCGTCAGGTTTATCCAGCTACCTGCAAACCGGAAGATATTCTGGAATGTGTACTGAATAAACGTGAAAATATCTGGCTGTTTACGGATGTTCTGGCCAGAGGTTACTATCCTGAATACACTTTAAACTTCTTTGATGAACTGGGTGTAAAACTTGATATCACGGAAGATGACAAGAAAGAAATTGCGGCATGTCATCCAGACATGATTGGCATTACCTACTATATGACCAACCTTGTTAAGGCCAATGAAGAAGGTCATGCGATCGGTAACTTCTCCTGGGGTTTACCAAACCCATATCTCAAGGAAACCGGTTGGGGCTGGCCAATTGATCCACTTGGTTTAACCAGCTATCTGATTGAACTCTATGACCGTTATCATCTTCCTATTGTCATTGAAGAAATCGGTTTAGGTGATAAGGATGTCCTGATTAAAGATGAAAACGGCAATTACACCGTTGATGATGATTACCGTATTGATTACCACCGTCAGCACATTGAAACTCTGAAACTGGCTTTCAAATATGGTGTTGATGTCATGGCTTACTGTATCTGGACAATTACCGATGTAGCTTCCATGTCTACAGGTGAAATGGCTAAGCGTTATGGCTTGGTTTATGTAGATCAGGATGACTATGGTAATGGAACCAATAACCGTTACAAGAAGAAATCATTTGAATGGTTCAAGAAGGTTATTGCCTCTAACGGAGAAGATCTCGACTGATCAATAAGAGGCGTGTAATGCGCCTCTTTTATAAAAGGATTAAAGATGAAAAAAATAGTATTGATTTGCAGCAATGGTATGTCTACCAGTACTTTAGTTAAAAAGATGCGTAAAGCTGCGGAAGAAACAGGCTATGAATGTACAGTTGATGCCTATCCTATGACTAATTTAAGAGAGGTTATGGTCGATGCTGACTGTATTCTGTTAGGCCCTCAGGTGTCCTATCAGCTTGATAAGGTTAAGGCTGTTACCGGTGATATGCCTTTAGAAGTAATTGCTATGCAGGATTTTGGTATGATGAATGGTAAAAAGGTTCTTGAACAGGCCAGAAGGATTATGAAAGATGCTTGATATTGAAAGTATCAGCTGTCAGATAATCGCCAATGTCGGTATGGCCCGTTCTTTGTATCTTGAGGCTGTATCTAAAGCCCGCAATAAGGAATATGATAAAGCCTTAAAGATGATTGATGAAGGCTATGAGATGTTTATTGAAGGACAGAAGGCCCATATGCAGGTTCTGGAAGCTTATTCCAATGGTGAACACATTGAGTACAGTCCTCTTTTGACACATGCTGAAGATCAGATGATTGAAACAGAGACAATAAAAGTACTATCAGAAGAACTGATTAATGTTTATAAGGACATGAAAGGAGATTAAGATGGCAAATACAATGATGACCTATATTGATGGGTCTAAAGACAGTATTGATAATATCGTTGAAAACCGTAAAAAGATAACAGAAAAGCTTGTTGATCTGTATCTGGAAAAAGATTATCACAATATCTGGATTGTAGCCTGTGGATCGTCGTATAATGGTTCACTCTGCGGCAAACCTTTTATGATGAAGTATCTGGATACAGATGTTAAAATGGTCAACCCTAATAATTTTATCTGTGGAGAAGACAGAGTAAAAGATGATGATTTTGTGGTCTTTGTATCACAGTCAGGCTGTTCTACCAATACCATTGAAGCTATTGAACACTTTAAAAAGATGAACCGTAAGGCTGTTTCAATTACCGCTAACGCTGATGGTGATTTTAAGGATCATGCGGATTATGTGATAGACTGGAGCTGTGGTGAAGAGACAGTTGGTTATGTTACCAAAGGCGTAAGTACTCTGGCTTTATTCTTTATGTGTTTTGCTTTAGAGGCCGCATATAAGAAGAAAATGATCGATGATGATAAATATGATGAAATTGTTGAAGAAATGAAAGAACTTGGCGAGAGAAACAGAATTGTCAAAGAGAAGACTTTAAAGTTTATCGATGACAATTATAAAACTCTGACTTCCATGAATAAGGTTTATTCTGTAGGCTTCTCACAAGGGTTTTCTATTGCCAGTGAAGGTGCTTTAAAGATGGGTGAAACCATTAAGATTCCAAGTTTTGCCTATGAAGCTGAAGAATATATTCATGGACCAAATCTGCAGCTTAATCCAACATACAGTGTCTTCTTTGTGGATGATATGGATAAGGGAAGCGAAAGACTTGAGACTATCTATAAGGCTACAAAAAGTGTGACCGATAACGCATTTATGCTGACAGACAGAGAATCCGATGATCCTAAGGTTCTTTCTATGGGTTTTGATGTGAAAGAGCCATTACTTTCACCGGTTTACTGTCTTTCTTTCTTTCAGACTCTGGCTTATAGCGTATCTGATGTGCTGAATACCTGGGATACTTATAAGTTAATGAAAATCTTTAATGAGACAGCAAGGACCAAGACTGATATAATATATAATGTAATGCCGGATATCGGCATATAAGGAGTGTTATGATAACTTTCAACAGACAGGAAATCATTGATAACTATCAGTATATCTACAAGAAAAGAAATGAAATTGAGAAGATCGCTGATGATATGGTGGAAAAGGGTTTTGATTATCTGTTTTTTACTTCATCAGGCGGTTCGATGGCGATGATGGATCCATTTGTATTTTATCTCAATCAGCTGAGTGATATTAAGACTGAAGGGATGCTGTCAGCGGATTATCTTATACTGGATAATCGTAAGATCAGTGATAAGACTATCGCTTTTCTTACTTCCAAATCAGGTGATACAAAGGAAACAGTTGATGCGGCAAAGAAACTAAAAGAAAAGGGCGTAAGAATCTTTTCGGCAGTTGGTGTAGAAGATTCTGTGCTTGAATCTTTATCTGATGACTGCGTTGTCTATAAGAGTGGTCGTCCTCAGGAACTTATTTTCTATATTCTGATTTTCAGAATCATGAATAAAATGGGTTATTTTGAGGATTATGAAGATTTTATAGATAATCTTGAAAAACTTGGAGAAGATCTTGCGGATGTAAGAATTGCGGCAGATGAAAAATGTATTGATTATGCCAGAAAATACTGCAAAGAACCATATAATATCTGGATTGGTTCGGGAGATTTGTGGCCGACAACCTATTCGTATTCCATGTGTGTTCTTGAAGAATCACAGTGGATCAGAACCAAATCAGTCAGATCACCGGAATTCTTCCATGGCACAATTGAACTGGTTGAAGATGATGTATGTGTAACTCTCGTAACAGGTGAAGGTCCTACCAGAGCGCAGGATGAAAGAGTTAAAAATTTTGTAGAAAAATACAGTTCCAAGTTTACCTGTTTTGATACAAAAGATTATGATATGCCTCATATCAAAGAAAAATACCGTCAGTATCTTTCACCGGTTGTCATGAATGCGGTATTACAGCGTATCTCCAAGAATATTGAAGTAATTACCGATCACTCTTTAGATATCAGAAGATATTACCGAAAGCTGGAATACTGATGTTAAAGATTGTGTGTGTTGGCGATAACGTCATCGATTACTATAAGAATCTTGGGGTCATGTATCCTGGTGGCAATGCTGTAAATGTGGCCTGTCATTCAGCCATGCAGAATCAGAAGGCTTATTATGCAGGTAACATTGCGGATGATCAGATGGGTGAAATAATTCTTGATTCTTTAAAGAAAAAGAATGTTGATGTAAGCTATGCCAGAATTATTGATAATTCTTCAACCAAATACTGTGATTATGATGTAGTGGATGGCGAACGGACATACCTTGATGTCGTAGTAGAAGACAACTGGGCGGGCATTATCAGTTTTGATGAACTCCCTTCTTACATAAAAGAAGCCGATATAGTCCACTGCAGTGTCAATGCCAAGATGCCGGAAGAAGTTATGAAATGGAACAATCTTGATGGTGTAATGGTCTATGACTTTGGTGAAAAAGAAAAGTACCGCACCGACGAATATCTTTCAACAGTTGGTAATGTGACAGACCTGGGTATGTTTTCGTGTCAGAAGATGTCTATTGAAGAGATTTCTGAATTTATGAAGAGAATTCACAGTTTTGGTATAAGACATATCCTTATTACCATGGGTACAGATGGACAATACTTCTCTAATGGTTTAAAGATCTTCTATAATCCAACAGAAAAGGTTGTACCTGTAGATACCATGGGTGCTGGTGATTCATATCTTTCGTGTTTCATGATTTCCTTAAGAGAAAACGGTTTTGTGAAAAATGAAATATTCAGTAATGAAAAAGAAATAACTAATGCGATGAAAAAGGCTGCCGCATATTCAGCTAATAACTGTCTTGTAGAAGGAGCTTTTGGCATTAAAGTCACCTTATAAAAAATATATAATAATTTTCCCCTCCATATATATAGCTGCACAAAACTGATTTTACCAGGTTCTGTGCAGCTTTTTCTTATCTCTTATCATTTCCCCTTATACCGGTCAATGACAGTAGATGTATGCAAATGCATAGGTACATTAACACCTACCATATATGGAAATCTCAATGGTATAAATATTTATATCCTGCTTACAGGTATAGTATGTTTTGTGCTGGATATCATTTATTTATATTTCTAAGAAGATGTAAATATAAAGGTTAATAAAGATTATAAAACCTGTCGTTTTGACAGGTTTTATAATGAAAGGGTTAAATTTATTTCTCTTTGAATCTGAAGATATCTCTTGGTTTAAGGTAATCCAGGATGTGTATTTCTTCTTCAGGTATTCTACCCAGGAAGTTACGCTGTCCGTCGTTTTCCATATCCTTAAGGACAATCTGGACTTCAGCTTTGTATCTTGAAAGGGTGTCATTTACGATTACGACATCACCTTTAGTGAAATGCGATGGTTTATAAGGTCTTGGCGGAATGGCTGATCTGCCATAGGCCATTCTAGGAAATCTTGAACGCAGCATATATGCTGTACCATCTCCGGCATCACTGTGATTTTTGAAATTAATCAGGATTTCTTTTTCGATGTCTGTGATATCTTCTGCTAATTCTATATTAAGAAGAACTTTCTTTCTTGTAAGATCTACAGGTATGGTATGTGATTCAGTACCTGTATTAAAGCTCTGTGCTTCTTCTTTTTCTTCCAGGAAGTTTTTAATAGAATTAAGTTTTTTAAACTCTTCTTCACTGGCATAGGCATTGCCGATCATAATGGCTGATATGCCACCTATAGCGAGTACTTCCCTGATCGCAAGATCAACATCCATTGTACGCTGTTCTTCAAGAGTACATAAACCATTGGTAATAGGCCATGGACCATGAGTATTCTTTTCCTGAGAAGATATAAACATTCCCAAAGGAAGATTCATCTTTTTATAGTGTTCATTAAGATTTACATAAGGCTTGTAGTCAACACCTGTATATCTTTCAGGGTAGAAGTTATAACAGATACGGATATTTTCCTTATGCTCAGCCTTAGCGTAGATCGCATCTACGAATTGTGGAAGCATGGCATTGAATTCAATGATGATACCCTGATCATTATTGACTAATGTGATATCCTTTTCACCAAAGAATGGTACATCCATTCTTAAGACATCAATACCGAGTTCTTTGATAGGACTTAAGTCTTTTTCGCTGGTACCAAGACGTTCAAAGAGTTTTGGATTGGCATCAGTAGTAACTGTGATCCCGCATTCATGGGCAGTTTTGGTAAGAAGGCTGAATTTATTTTTTACAGCTTCAATATCATCTATTGAAAACATGGATGTAAAAAGTCTTGTACAGCCGTATTTTCCTGCCATACGGATATAGGCTAAAGTTTCATTAATGTCTTCCTGTTCAGGATAGACAGAAATTCCAAACTCAATCATTAATCGAGATCCTCTCCGATAGAGGCAATAACCTTTTTATACCAGTTGAATGAATCTTTCTTGTATCTTGATCCATCACCTGTGCCATCATCCTGACAGTCGACATAGATGAAGCCGTATCTCTTGTGCATTTCTCCGGTTGAAGCTGAAACAAGGTCAAGACAGCCCCATGGAGTATAGCCCATAAGATCTACACCATCTTCTTCTATAGCCTGTTTCATGGCTTTGATATGTTCACGAAGATATTCAATACGGTAGCTGTCATGAACAGTCTTGTCTTCATTGAGGATATCTTCTGCACCCAGACCGTTTTCAACTAGAAATAATGGTTTCTGATATTTGTCCCATAGAGCATTAAGGGCACAGCGTAAACCTGTAGGGTCAATAGACCAGCCCCATTCAGATACCGGCAGATATGGATTCTTTACACCATGGAAGCTCATGTTTCCTTTGGCATCATGGGCAATGTTAGGATCAGCTGATATAACATTTGACTGATAGTAAGAGAAAGAAAGGAAGTCTACTGTACCATTCTTCAGAATTTCTTTTTCTTCTTCTGTCAGTATAAAATCAATACCGTCATTCTTATATTCAATAAGTTTGTAGTTTGGATAATATCCTCTTGCCTGAACATCAAAGAAGAAATAAGATTCACGGTTTGCCATGATAACCTTTAATCCATCTACGGGGTTAGGTGTGTTGGCATAGTTGTATCCATAGGCAATCATATTACCAACTTTATTGTTTGGATCTATTTCATGAAGTATCTGTACAGCTTTGGCACTGGCTATAAGCTGATGTTTTGCGGAATATGCAAGACTTTTAGGATCACTTGCGTATACGCCACCTTCCATGAATGGAACCATCTGACTGATATTGAGTTCATTGAAGGTCAGCCAGTATTCAACTTTACCTTTATATCTTTCAGCTACGGTCTTTACATATCTGGTGAAACATTCAATATTTCTCTCGTCTACCCAGCTGCCCCAGGCATTGGTTAAGCCGATTGGTGTTTCATAATGAGACAGTGTAACTAATGGTTTGATTCCGTATTTTGCACATTCATCAAAAAGATTATCATAGAATTTAAGACCTTCTTCATTAGGTGTTTCTTCCATACCTGTAGGATAGATTCTGGTCCAGTTGATGGATGTACGTAAAGTCTTGAATCCCATCTCACCTAAAAGAGCTATATCTTCCTTGTAGTGATGATAGAAATCAATAGCTTCATGGCTTGGATAGTCATATCCTTCAAAACAGCCAAACTGTGCACCCTCAGGTACTTTTACTCTATAAGACATTACTTCTTCAATATTTCCTTCTTTTGTCTTATAGGTAATGGTTCTCATCTTGGTGCGGCTGCCGCGGGTTGTAACATCAGAAGAAGAAAGGCCTTTACCTCCAACATTGACTGCACCTTCACACTGGTTGGCAGATAAGGCGCCACCCCATAAAAAATTTTTTGAAAAACCCATTTTTTCCTCCTTTAATAAAAACAGTTCCCAGAACAATTGCATTCCGGGAACTGCTGTACATATAGCTGATTAGGCTTTTTTCAGCAGATCAATCAATTGTTCAACAAAGATCTTGACAGTTTCTGTAGACATCATCTGATCTTCTGCGTGGACCATAAGTACATCCATAACGATTTCTTCGCCATTAGCCATACGTGTCAAAACGTCGGCGTGTGCTTTATGACCCTGTGTGAAACATTCATCACCTTCTTCGATTTTGGCTTTAGCAGCTTCAAAATCACCATTCTTGGCAGCTTCAAGAGCTTCTAGATATAGCCCCTTGGCACCGCCTGCAGATGCGATGATCTGGAAAGCAATCATTTCATTGTTTTCCATCTTAGTCACCGATAAGTTTCTTTGCCTGAGCAAGGACCTTGGCACCATTCATCATGCCATAGTCTGCCATATTGATGGCTTCAACAGGTTTGCCAGGAAGCATTTCTTTAACTTTATTTATCTGGTAGGAAACCTGTGGACCAATCAGTATACAGTCAGCGTCACTTGCTTCAGTAACAGCTTCACTGATAGGATAGGCATCAACAGTGCATTCATATCCTTCAGCTTCAGCAGCACTTCTCATCTTCTTCATGAGAGCGCTTGTTGATAATCCCATATTACAAAGTAAGATGATTTTTCTCATATTTACCTCAACTATTCAGCTTCTGCAGTTTCAGCAGCTTTTTCAGCTTCAAGAGCCTTGTTGTCGATAGCCTTTACAAATGGGATGAAGACAATAACGTTTAATACAATCAGAACAGCCGCCCATACAAAGCCTGTCCAGTGAGCATTAACGAATGCGAAACCGATCAGTGTAGGCATAACGTTTGTTACAGATGCACCTACTGCCTGATGAACGATACCCAGTTTTGTAACAAGAAGTGTCAGCAGCATATTTACCGGCTGCAGTAATATAAACGGAATATCGATGATTGGATTCATAATAACTGGAATACCGAACACCTGAGGTTCAGAAATATTGAAGATTGATGTTGGTATAGAGATCTTGGATAATGCCTTGTACTGTTCACTCTTGCAGACAATCAGCATTGCGATACAAAGCGGCAGAACAGGGAAGTCCATCAGCATTGTGGACCATGCCCATTCAGGATATGGAACAGCAGTACCTGCAGCGTATGCAGAAGCGTTTGCAGCCATAGCAGCACTCATGATAGGAGCGAGTGCAGAGTAACATACCATACCACCATGAACACCGAAGCACCATAAGAGTTTTTCGATTGTTACAAAAGCCAGTGCACCGATAAGACCACCACCGATAGACATTAAAGGTGTCTGCAGAATAGTATAGATAAGAGTCTGAGCTGTACCGTAAGGTGTAAGACTGATAAGATAACGGATAGCCAGGAATACCAGGAATGTAAGACCACCAGGAAGCATCATTTCAAACATGCCGGCAACGTTGTCTGGTACAGAATCAGGAAGTTTGAACTTGAGGTCTTTTTCAATGAAGAAGATATATAATCTTGAACCTAATAAACCACAGATGATCGCAAGGAAGATACCTCTTGCACCTAAGACACCGGTAGAAAGAACACCGGAAGCTACCATAGACTGAGTATAGTCAGCACTGTAAACTGTAGCAGTGGTAGGTGTTAAGACAAAGAATGTACCTAAAGCAACGATGGCTGGAGCGAAAGGATTCTTCTGTCCGAATTCCTTACCAACGGTATATCCCATTGAAATAACAACATACAGAGCCATCAGGTCACTACATACAGCAATTGGAATAGATAAGAGATTACCAATTCCTGAAGCAGCTAAGAAATCCTGATAAGGACCGATTGGAATAGACTTAACGAGCTGGAAAATGGAACCGCAGATAGAAACAGCGGCAACACTCATGAAGCCGTTAGTCAGAATACGCATCCATTTACTGTTGGTAAAGGCTGCAATCTTTTGAGCTAAATTATTCATTTTTCCCCCTTTTAACTGGAAACATTATGTTTCCTTTATTAATTTCATTGTAAAAGTGAAAAAAATAACTTACCTTATCATAAAATTCCATAATGATTTTGGAATTTTGCTAAAAAAGATTCTGGAGGGCAATGCGGATAATCATAGCTATGATTATGACAATTGAATTTCTTTTAAGACCAGGTAAAAAAGAAAATTCAGAACTGATGGTATTTTTATCAGATATGTCAATAAGATCAAGACACTGTATAACAAACAATCCCATCAGAAAGTCCAAAAGGATATAAGGAAAACTGAAATAGGTTATATCAATAAGGTGATTACCGGTTCTGAAGACGGTATTCCATTCTCCATTAAAATCCATTACCGGAAGAAGAATAAAAGATGTCATAGTCATCAGCATTACGACACTGATGGGATTCTTGTTCATGTTTTTGCCATACTGATATGCCATTGTCAGTAAAAGATATAAACCTGATAAGCCCCAGGTGATATCAGTGAACTGGCCAAGCAGATCATTATTCATTATTCTGTTTATCACATACAGGATGATTCCCAGTACGATAATCGGCAATACGGATATAAAGGCATCAAGAGATATTTTTCTGACTGTTGTAATTGAGAGTCTTGGTTTATCTTCTTTAACGCTTGTCTTTCTGTTCAGATTGATTAATGAATATATCTTTTCGATGTCCTGTAAAACAAAATCTCTTTCATCCAGTACGATAAGCGGGATGTTATGAGCTTTACAGTCTTCTTCCATCTGTTGCTTAAAAGAAACTGCCTGAGGTGCCAATAGAAAAATATCAGTGGTAGACATCATATCTTTATAGAAGTTTACTTTACATGGCATAAATCTGTCATCATACTTATTGTCTTCAGCGTATTTCTGAAGTTTTACAGCCAGGATATTGGTGGTTATGGCTGACATGCATACCAGAACTATTTTCATGAGTTTCCTCCAAAGAAGACTTTAGTGATATTTTCTTTTGTGCATTCATTACATATTAATCTGATTGCTTCAGAATCTGAAGCAACTAAAGCCAGCGCATCAGAAAAGACCTTCTGTCTGTTATCTGTTTCTAAAGGATAGGCAGTCATGATGACACATTTTACGCTACTGTATTTCCATCTGATAGCTTTATTTAAAGTCGTGATGGATACAATCATCTTATCTTTATCATAACTGTAGGGATGCGGAACAGCCAGAGAGTTACCTACTTCTGTAGATGAGAGTTCTTCACGCTTTATAAGACTGTCGTAGAGATCAATACCTTCATATTCGGATATCTTTTCTGATATGTATTTAAGACATTCTTCTTTAGAGGTAAATGACATATCAGGGAAGATAAGTCTTTCATCAAATTCAAAAGAGATATTTTCTTTATCATACTGTTTAAAGAATGAGGATATCATTTCCTGGCTTTCGGTACTGATCGTAAGATCTATCAGTAATGTCGGTACAGGATACTGTTTTCTTAAAGGAACAGTAGTAAGGATACAGGAAACATCTTTAAAGTCTCTATCATCTAGAGTCAGGGCTGAGACCAGTTCAAGTTCTTCATTATGAAATTCAGTTCTTGTGAGTAATCTGTGCTGAAGCAGTTTGGCTGTACCTCTGCCGCTTCCGCAGACTACCAGTACTTTTCGTTCATGATGTTCAAAACCCATACGTTCTATAGCTACCATAAAATGCATAGCCAGATAAGAAGCCTCATCTTCATCCATTCTGATACCGGTAATCTTTTCAAGATATTCCGAGGCAATAAGGGCACATTCAAAACCTTCATTCATTTCCCTTTTGACACTCATCAGTAAAGGGTTCTTCTGTTTTAGACCATACTTCATACGTAATAGAAGCGGCTGTATATGAAATACCAGCAGAGTCTTTAATTCTGTATCAGATCTGAGATCAATACCTTTTCTTATATATATTTCTTCCAGTATTCCTTTAACATAATCAAATGTTTCAAAAGATATGACATCAGTATTCTTAAGTATCTGTTTACCTAATAAATGAATAGTAAGATATTTTACTTCAGGATCGGAAAAATGCACATCAAAGACTTCTTCAAATTCTTTAACGATATCTTTGGCACAGTTTAATTCATTAGGATATTCTTCAAAGTCTCCAATATTTTCATCTGATAAAAGGGTATTTCCTTTTCTGATTCTTCTGATGGTAATGATACAGTGCTGAACAAGATTATAGAAATTGATATCTCCCACATTCATCTGATACTGACGCATATGTCTTATAAGAATATCCTGAATCTTTCCATTCATGGATTCTGTATTTTTTATATTATCTTCATCATAAAAGAAATGAGAGACACATATTCTCTTACTGGCTTCACTTCCTTCAATACATATACCTTTCTTGGCCTTGGAAATGAGTGTTATTTCATATTCTTTAAGACTTTCTTTAATTTCGGGAATTAGTCTGTCTATGGTACTTCTTGAGACATACATCTGATCGGCAAGATCTTCTATACGGACATAATCATTGGCTTTTATCAGTGTCGTAATGATATATCTTATTCGGCTTTCATTATCATCTGGAACGGTTATATCATTTAATGATGAATGTCTTTCATTGAAAAGATTATCATCAGTAACCGTTAATGAGACCTTGCCTAAAGAACTGCTGATATGAATACCCATATCAGCCTCATCATTTTTACCTTCATCTATTATCTTTCTGATTGTCTTATATGTCAGATCCATCTTATCTGCAAGTTTTCCATAGGACTGCGGTCCGGATGAATTTAAGATATCGACAATCTTCAGCCAGCGTTTATCCATATCTATAATTATAACCTTGTGCGGGTGAGAAAACCCACCCTTTAGGGTTGGGATGACAGTTATTCTAAGCAGACAGTATCATCATAGTATGTAGATGATACTATGGCAAATATCTACAGAAGTGG
>JAUNIH010000020.1:21261-28817 GCA_030523555.1 Erysipelotrichaceae bacterium | reverse complement strand
CTTTTTTATTTTTTATTGTTTTCCAGATTTTCTCTTCCTATCGCCAGCATCAGTTTAATCCTGTTTTCCTGATTTACTCTTGTCGCACTAGGATCATAGTCAATCGGTGTGATATTGGCTTCAGGATATATTTCTCTGATTCTGTTGATGACACCTTTTCCTACGATGTGATTAGGCAGACAGCCAAAAGGCTGGGCACAGACGATATTACTGAAACCTGATTCTATGAGCTCAACCATCTCGGAAGGAAGAAGCCATCCTTCTCCCATCTTGGCACCCTTGGAGATAATACCTTCGTTGTTTTTCTTCATTTCCTTGAAAGGTAAAGGGGCATGGAAATGATATTTTTCAAAAGCCTTTACCATACTTCTTTCTATCGTATCAAAGTAATTTAAGATAAACTGCGGACCCTTTTCCTTTAACCGGTTTCCACCATACAGTTCAATATCGACAGTCGCATTTTCAATACAGTATTCACAGAATCCCATAAGACCCGGCATATTCACTTCGCATCCCTGTTCTTCCAGGAAATTCTTCAGGTCATTATTTCCCAAAGGAGAATACTTCACATATATCTCCCCTACGATACCTACCTTGAGCTTTTCTTCCTTGACAGTTTCAATATGCGAAAAATCTTCAGCTATCATATCAAAATAAGCTTTGACATGATTAAGGTTTCCGAATTCACCCTTTTCTAACATCTCACACAGTTCATTCAGCCATTTATTCACCTTTTCATCAGTTTCTCCCTTATTAAGTTCATAAGGACGGATCTGATTTGCCAGTGAATCAAGACAGTCTCCAAGATAGACTGAACTTAAGGCTCTTAAGATAACAGGCATATTTAATGGCAAGCCATCATCAAGACCGCTGAAGTTCAAAGATACTACCGGTATATATCCATACCCTGATTTTTCAAGAGCTTTTCTGATCAGATGGATATAGTTGCTGGCACGGCATCCTCCACCTGTCTGAGTAATAAGTAAGGCAGTATGTTGTAGATCATATTCCCCGCTGTTTAACGCATCAAGAAACTGTCCGATTACCAGTAACGCCGGATAACAGGTGTCATTATGACAGTATTTAAGACCCAGTTCAGATACCTGTGAACCTCTGTTTCCCAGAATCTCAAGATTATATCCTGCCCATTTAAAAACGGATCTGATCATCGTGAAATGAGTCGGGCACATATTCGGTACAAGGATAGTATGGGTATCTTTCATTTCTTCCCTGAATTTAGGATATTCCTTATTCATCTGTATTCTCCTTTTCTTCAAGTGCCGCAAAAAGACTCCTTAAACGGATATTTACCGCTGAAAGATTGGTGATTTCATCAATCTTAAGCTGGGTATATATCTTACCGCCATCCTGTAATATGGAACGGGTCTCATCGGTCGTAATCGCATCTACCCCGCAGCCGAATGATACCAGCTGTACAAGATTCATATCTTTATTTTCAGTACAGTATTTTGCCGCAGCGTAGAGTCTTGAATGATAGGTCCACTGATTGAGGACTGATGTCGGAAACTTATCCACAAGATAAGAAATACTGTCTTCAGTAATGACAGCTGCCCCATGGCTTATCAGAAGTTCATCAATACCATGATTGATCTCCGGATCAATGTGGTACGGTCTTCCCGATAAAACAATAATCTGTTTACCCTGTCTTCTGGCTTCTTCAATGATTTCCTGACCTTTTGATCTTATCTCATTCATATGATGATAATATTCTTCATATGCCTTATCAGCCGCTTTACTGATTTCTCTTTGTGAGATCCTGTCAAAATATGAATTCAGAATATCGTGTATCTTTTTCTTAAAGTCCTTAACTCTGTGTATACCGACATAATCATAGATAAACTTTTTATCCTTGAGTTCATGACAGTTGTCGGCAATAACTTCCGGATAATAGGCTACAACCGGACAGTTGTAGTGATTATCACCCAGACCTTCATCGATGTTGTATGACATACATGGATAGAATATCGCATCAAGATCCATTAAAGAGAGTTTCTGAATATGACCGTGAGCCATTTTTGCCGGGAAACAGGCTGTATCTGAAGGTATGGTCGCCTGACCGTCGAGATAAAGATCGCGGTTTGAAAAACCGCTGTTGTATACTTCAAAACCGAGTTCAGTAAAAAACGTATGCCAGAAAGGATAGAGTTCATACATATTCAGAACTAAAGGTATACCGATCTTTCCTCTTTTACCCTTTATAGGTTTATATGAAGAAAGAAGCTCACGCTTATAGTGATAAAGATTTAAAGAATTATCACCCTTCTTACCGCCTATCGGTTTTTCACAGCGGTTGCCGGATATGAATCTGCCGCCATTGGAGAAGGTATTAATGGTTAATGAACAGCTGTTTGTACAGCCTTTGCAGGTAACATAGTTTACCTTCTGTTCAAAGCTTCTGATCTGTTCATAACTCAATACAGAACTCTTCTTATGGTTTTTGGATAAACCGTATAAGGCTGCCCCATAGGCACCCATGAGTCCGGCGATATTGGGTCTTATTACTTCAACCTTCATTTCCTGTTCAAAGGCTCTTAAAACCGCTTCATTATAGAAGGTACCTCCCTGAACGACGATCTTTCTTCCCAGTTCATCAGGCGAAGAACAGCGTATTACCTTATATAAGGCATTCTTGACGACACTGATCGATAAACCTGCCGAGATATCTTCAATCGTAGCCCCATCTTTCTGGGCCTGTTTGACACTGGAATTCATGAATACCGTACATCTTGAACCAAGATCTACCGGACGCTTCGCAAATAAACCGAGCTTTGCGAAATCTTCAGATGTATAGCCTAAAGCCTTGGCAAAAGTCTGCAGGAATGATCCGCATCCTGAAGAACACGCTTCATTAAGGAAAAGATTGGAAATGGCTCCATCCTCAATCTTGAAACATTTCATATCCTGACCGCCGATATCGATAATAAAATCAACATCTTTCATAAAGTGTCTGGCAGCCGTAAAATGAGCTATTGTTTCAACAAGTGATTCATCACAGTTTATGGCATTTTTAACGAGTCTTTCGCCATATCCTGTAGCTGAAGCGGAACAGATATTTATATCTTCAAACTTTTCATATATCTCAATGAGAATATCCTTAAGAATATTTAAAGGATTACCTTCATTTGATTTGTATGATGTATAGATAATTTCTTTAAAATCATTTATAACCACAACCTTGATAGTAGTAGAACCTGAATCAATACCGATATGATAATGGCCCTCAGGATCATAATCTACTGTTTCTACTCTTGCCTTATCATGTCTTATTTTGAATTCTTCATATTCTTCTTCATTACTGAATAAGGCTGGTAAAGAAGTATAGACGGCTTCTCTGGAATAGTTTTCAAGACTGTCTATGACATCTTTAAGATTATATTTATTATCCGCATAAAAGGCCGCCCCCATCGCTACATATAAAAGACTGTTTTCCGGTAAAGTACCTTTGAGCTTTAATGTCTTATCAAAACTTTCTCTTAAACACTTTGAGAAAGTAAGCGGTCCACCAAGATAAAGGATATTTCCTTTTATCTGCCTTCCCTGGGCAAGTCCGGCTATCGTCTGATTGACAACCGCCTGATAGATACTGGCAGCGATATCCGAAGTCTTTGCCCCTTCATTGATTAAAGGCTGAATATCACTTTTTGCAAATACCCCGCATCTTGAGGCAATGGTATATATCTTTTCAGCCTTAAGAGCTTCCTTATCTATCTCATCAGCTGAAAGTTTCATTAAAGTAGCCATCTGGTCAATAAAGGCTCCTGTACCACCGGCACATGAACCGTTCATTCTTACCTCAATCCCGTTTGTCAGAAAGAGTATCTTGGCATCTTCGCCACCCAGTTCTATAACACAGTCAGTCTCAGGTGAAAGTTTTTTAACCGCAACTCTGGTCGCATATACTTCCTGTACAAAATCTACACCCGCATTATTCGCGAGTCCCATACCAGCCGATCCGGATACTGAAAGAAAGATATTTTCATCCGCACATTTCTCTTTTACAGTTCTTAAAATATCGATGGTCTTTTCAATAATATGGGAATAATGTCTTTCATAGCTGCTGAAAAGAAGCTGATTTTCATCATCCAGTAAAGCACATTTGATAGTAGTTGAACCGATATCGAGACCTAAACGCATATTAATCTTAAAAATAAACAAAATGAGGGTCACCATATACCATTCCCCTCATTATCGTCTAATCATATTTTATTCTATTATGCGAAAAAGTAAATAATTTTGCCTGTTAATAAAGTGCTAATTTACCATTGGCACTATTAAAATTGACGGACATTTTACCGCTTGTCTTTTTCTTCAGAATAAAACTTTACTAATTATCCAAGCTGTTCAAAATCAAAAGACTTCAAAGCTTCAAATAATTCTGCAGCTTCTTCCTTGCTTAAGGTAATACCCTTCTGCATTCTGTCTTCTGCTCTGTTCCATTTACGGATATCCAGTTTAGGTTTACCGTGTTCACCGTAAGTGATGACGTTTACTTCAGTTGTGTAGTCACCCTTCTCGCTTAATACAGCGACCTGTTTGTTGATTTCGTATTTGAATTCTGGCATGTCTGTGTTCTCCTTTTCCCCTAATTCGTTTTGTTTTTTGACATTATGTCAAGGCTTTCAAGTCTGCTGTTGTCCTTGGCCTTCTTAGAAGCTGCTGATAGAATATCATTCATCAGTTTCCTTGCAGCCTTCTGCAGATTTGTCTTGCCTTTTTCAATTTCCTTATCGAGATTATCGTAGGCTTTAACAAAATTCCCGATCTGTCTGTTGAGCAGTTCTCTTCTATGAATCATTTCGTCAAATTCATTCTTCATCTTTGCGGATGTCTCTCTGAATTCTTCAGAACAGTTTTCCATCTGTTCATTGAAATGTCTTATCAGTTCATCTGCCCTTAATTCATAATCACCGTTAATACCGCTGTTACGATCCTTTATTTCCTGAATTTCAATCTCATTCTGTTCATTAATGACATCAGACTGTCTGCTGATAGCTTCCTGCTTGTCTTTTTCTTCAGCTATCAGAGAATCATAACTATCAGATATCCTCTTAAGACTGTCTTCATATTCCTGATTTCTTTCTGATTCATTTTCATCAAGATTTTCGATATCTTCAGAGATTCTGTTGAGTACGCTCATCTTTTCATTATCAAGTTCATTCATAATACCCTGATAATATTCTTCCAGCGCATCAATACGCTGTCTGAATTCAACAGTCACTTCTTCAAGATCTCCATATCCTTCTGTTTCTTCTTCAATATACCTTGAAGAATTTCTTAACAGATTATCATATTCAGACATCGCATAGGCAATCTGCTGCTTGGTCTCATTGACTCTGTCCATATGGGCTTCTTCAGCCTCTATACGTTTATTTTCAATTTCTTCAAGCTGTTTTGAAACATTATCGAGATATTCTTTCTTTTCATTCTTGAGATCTATCAGTTCCTGTTTCTTATTTGCAGCGTAAGCCTCGAATTCATCTTTCTTATTCTTTACTGTTTCTTCCAGACTATCAATCTCACTTCTTAAACCGTCACATTTTTCATTGATATTAGAAAGATATTCATCGTATGACTGTTTCTTCTTATTGAGGACATCATTATACTGTTCTTCAATCCTTGAAAGATTATTGGACAGTTCCTGAGCCTTGTTTTCAAGCTTGAGATTAAGTTCCTGACGTTTAGTGTCATTTCTTTGCGTCTGATCATCGAGTTTCTTCTGAACAAGAGCGGTATATTCAAGTTCCTGTTCATATCTTGCCTTCTGTTCAGTTTCAAAGTTCTCTTTCTTGGAAGCTATCTCCGCCAGCAAGGAATTATAATGTTCGCTCTTAAGTTCATACTGTTTTCTCATGCCCTCAATACGGTCATCATAACTCTTTGCGGCGTTGGCTCTTTTTTCTTCAAGAGTATTACGGACATTATCGGCCTTTTCATTCATCAGTGAAACATAGTTGTCATAGTTTTCCTGTTTCTGAGCTTTGATATCCGCAATTCTCGCACTGATTTCATCCTGATATTCCCTGATATCACTGCGTCTTCTTTCAAGTTCCTGATCAGCTTCACTCTGAGCAGTTTCAGCAGCGTTTCTTGTTTCTTCATATCTGTCTTCAGCTTCCTTAAGACGTAATGAGAGCTCTTTTCTTTCGCCCGCCATTTCATTACTGAACTGGTCAAGTTCTATCTCATACTGTTTGCGCTGATTTTCAATCTGCGATTCAAGATTATCCTTTTCAAGCTGAACGGCATTGAGCTTTTCCTGATGTTTCAGAAGAACTTCATCAAGTTTCATATCTTCAAACTCTCTTGTAAGATTCTTCATCCGTTCTTCATGCTGAACTTCCACTTCCTGAAGCTGAGTTTCATGAAGCTCATTCAGTTTAATTACTGCTGCCTCATAGTCTTGCTCATCCTTCAAAGATGCCACGCCTAAATCTTCAATGGATTTATTGATGTTTTCACGCTGTTCAGCGAGCAGTTTAAGTTTCTCCTGATATTCCTGATAGGCATTTGAAAGATGTTCATCAAGAGCTGCTCTTTCATTTTCATAATCATTCTTTTTATCTTCATACAGTTTATGAATATGATCGACATTTTCATTGAACTTTATTTCAATATCCTTCAGAGCGTTTTTATGAAGTTCTATCGTATGCGCAATATCTTCCTCATTCTTTACTTCAGCCGCTTTCTTTCTTTCTTCAAAGTCGACATCAAGAGCTTTCAGTTCGTTTTCATAATCTTCCTTCCTGGAAATTTGTAAAGCGTTCAGTTCAGCCATTTCCTGATTCGCCTTTTCAAGATCTTCTTTTGATTTAATCTCCAGCGATTCAATCTGGCTCTTGAGATATTCTTTCTGAGAATTTATATCAGCTCTGTAGTTATCCTGTTTTTCCTTAAGGTCATTTACTGATCTTTCATGATCGTTCTTAAGATTTTCCAGCGCCTTTCTCAAATCATCAATGATTCCATTCAGATCCCTGATTGAATTCTTTGTATCATCAATGTTTGAAGAAATGATATTTTCTTTTCTTTCGAACTCATCTTTTCTGATTCTGTATGCTTCATCATTTTCTTTATTCTTTTTCTGAAGAGATAAAGACTGTTCATTCTTTAAGGCGATATAACGCTTTTCAATATCGTTCTTCTTGTCAGTGTAAACCTGTTCATTGGCCAGCAGAACTTCATTGAGCTTATCGAGCTCGTAGGCTTTCTGTTCGACGATACTCTTGTATTCATCCTCTTTCTTGGCGCTTCGTGTCTCATTGTAGCTGTTGAGGTTTTTAAGCTGCAGATCTTCCTGAGAAAGATCGTAGTTGAGAGCTTCCAGTTCGCTATCGCGACTCTTCTTTTCAGCGTCAAGCTGTCCATTCAGATAAGCGATATAGTCATCAAGTTTGCTCTTTAAAGAAGCGCTGAATTCAGCGATACTGTTATCCAGTAACTGCTTATGCGCACTCTTTTTCTCTTCAAGTTCTTTTACTGCCTCTTCAAGCTGTCTGGTCTTTTCTTCATAATCCTTCTGATTCTGTTTTACCTGA
>JAUNIH010000020.1:0-21161 GCA_030523555.1 Erysipelotrichaceae bacterium | reverse complement strand
CTTCCGCAAGTTCAGCTCTTTTCAGATTGTATTCATTAAGTAAACGGCTGTTTTCTTTTTCGTAATCACTCTGAAGTTTCTTATATTCAAGCTCATTGGCTGTCTTTGTAGAACTGATCTCATTTGTAAGAGAATCTTTCAGATTATTGAGAGTAGACAGTTCACGACTGAAACTGCCTAAAGAGGCATTCAGATTATCAATGGATTCTCTCTTGAGTCCTTCAAGTTCTGCCAGTTTCTCTTCTTCAGCTCTGATGGCGTTTTCTTCTGCCTCTTTCTTGAGACGGAGTTCTTCTTCCTTTAAGGCAATAAGTCTGTCTTCTTCTTCCCTGGCCTTTCTGTTTTCTTCTTCAATCTTTTCCTTCATGGAAGAGATCTCGTTATTCTTTTCTTCAAGAAGAAGATCATAGGTTGATTTGAGTTCTGCCATCTTCTTATCAAACTCTTCGCTCTGAGCAGTTTTGGTATCTCTCAGGTTCTGCATTTTATTTTCTATTTCTGTTTTATTTTTTCTGAATACTTCAATATCTTCTTCATTTTCTTTCTTAAGCAGATCCATACGTTCCTTTTTGAGCTGCTCAATTTTATCTTCCATTATTTTAAGATTATTACTGTATTCAGTCTTATACTGTTCTTCTCTGGCTTCGAGTTCTTTAAAGGCATTATCCACTCTTAAAAGACCATCACTGATTTCGTTGCGGATAGCTTTATTATTGTTTCTCAGGGCTTTTACTTTTCTGGCATGTTCATCCTGCACATTTTCCAAGTCTTCCTTAACAGCAGCAATCTCTTTCTTTGCAGCCTTGACTTTTTTTCTGGCACTGCTTACCTGTTCTTCGACAGCCAGAACTTCCTGATCCTCAATTACTTTAGTGTTTTTCTTAGAAGCCATAATAAAACACCCCCTGGTAAAAAATATTATAATATAGTTTTATAAAATTAAAAATAATACAATGTAAATAACATATAAAGGAATATAATAAGTATTTGAAAAATGTTGTTGCAATTTCATAATGTTGTTGATAGAATAATTAAGCGCGGAATATTTATGTGGTTCCTTAGCCAAGTGGTAAGGCAATAGACTGCAACTCTGTGATCGCCGGTTCGAATCTGGCAGGAACCTCCAGAAATGGGGATGTGGCGGAATGGTAGACGCGAGGGACTTAAAATCCCTTGGTAGTAATACCGTGAGGGTTCAACTCCCTCCATCCCCACCACTTATACCCTAATATGTGCGCAATGCGCCCATAGCTCAACTGGATAGAGTGTTTGGCTACGAACCAAAAGGTTGGGAGTTCAAGTCTTCCTGGGCGCGCCAAATATACTCGGGATGTAGCTCAGCTTGGTAGAGTACTTGATTTGGGATCAAGGTGTCACAGGTTCGAATCCTGCCATCCCGACCATTTATTTTGATGGCGAGGTAGCTTAGTTGGCTAGAGCGATCGGTTCATACCCGGTAGGTCGTGGGTTCGAGTCCCACCCTCGCTACCACTCTTGGACCTTTAGCTCAGTTGGTCAGAGCTACCGGCTCATAACCGGTTGGTCGGAGGTTCGAGTCCTCCAAGGTCCACCATTTATCTTTTGCAGGAGTACCCAAGTGGCTGAAGGGTCCGGTCTTGAAAACCGGTAGGTCATGCAAGTGGCGCCTGGGTTCGAATCCCAGCTCCTGCGCCATTCACATCGCGAGGTAGAGCAGCCTGGTAGCTCGTCGGGCTCATAACCCGGAGGCCGAAGGTTCAAATCCTTCCCTCGCAACCAATGGTTCTGTAGCTCAGTTGGTAGAGCAATGGACTGAAAATCCATGTGTCGCCAGTTCAATTCTGGCCGGAACCACCATTTAAATAAGAAAAGCTCAGTGATGAGCTTTTTTTATGTTTATTATGCAGTTGTATCCGCTGCTGTATCGGTTGCTGTTTCATCCGCCGGTGTTTCTTCTTCCGGTGGTACATTCCATGGACAGGCGCTGGTATAGGCATTACCTGAGATATCTTCAAAGTAGTAACAGCTTTCTTCACTTGACAGATAACTTGATTCAATATCGAAATAATGATTTAGAATATCAAGACCGTACATTGAAGTAAAGATATAGTTTCCATCTCTCATTATCAGTTCCACATTCTGATATTTAAGATCAGGATAATTATGAATCTCCGATATCTCATTGATGATACTGTAGTCACAGTTGACTAAGTTCTTGATCATCAGGGTAATATCTTCTTCTGTAAAACCTGTAATACATGGAACAGATGAAATGATATGAATATTGTCGCTATCCATCAGGACTCTGCTGTCATCATCAAGGATGTAGTATCCTCCATCAGTAGTATTGTAGTAACCTATTACTTTCTTTTCTTCTACAGCTATCTGAATCACATTTCCATCAAGATGTCTTACTTTACAATCCTTAATGAAAGGATTGCCTTTAATTCTGTTTTCTACAGTAGAAGACAATGTCAGAAGATATCTGTCATCTTTACCTATACCGCTTAATGAAAGTATTTCACTCTTATCAAGGTAGTGATTGTTTATGACACTGACAGAATAAATGCGTGATATATCAAGAGAAAAATAGATAGCCGTGACAATAATTATTCCTGTAATAAGCGCAAGAAAAAACAGTCTGTTTTTTGACTTTTCAAAAGAATCCATCATTCTTCTGTTTTTACGCTGCGTAATAAACGCATTGGAGTCGGCGAGTTTCTTCTTATCTTCTAACAATTGAATTTCTCTACTTCCATGACCATTTTGATGTCATATTTTTCTTTAACGATTTTCTGTATATCATAGACAATCTTCAGATAGTCTTCAGCTGTACCGTTATTGGCATTGATGATAAAGTTGGAATGTTTTTCCGAAACTTTTACGCCGTTTAATTCATAACCACGGTAACCTATTTCATCTATCAGCTTCCATGCCGGTGTATTTTCAGGATTTCTGAAACATGATCCGGCACTAGGATATTCTAGAGGCTGGGTGTTTCTTCTTCTTTCAAGACGGTCAGCCATCAGATTGATAATCTCTTCAGGATCTTTTCTTTTCAAAGCGATAACCGCCTTTACAATAGTCCAGTGAGGATGTTCCTGAAAGATGGATCTTCTGTAGGCAAATTTAAGTTCATCACTGTTCATCCATACGAGTTCGTTGTCTTTCAAAACCAGTACCCTTCTTAAAATATCGGATACTGATGACTTGTAGGCACCGGCGTTCATATAGACAAGACCCCCGAAAGTTCCTGGGATGCCTGAGGCAAACTCTAATGCACTGTAGCCTTCCCTTGCCAGAACGGAAGCCATATAGGGAGCCATTACCCCTGCCCCTACTGTAAGTTCATCATTGTTTATTTCATAGGAATCAAAATTCTTAAGGCTGATTATTACTCCATCATAATCCGAAGATCCGCACACAAGATTTGATCCGTTACCTATGACTTTATATTCAAGAGAATTTCTCTTGAGAAATGACACAATCTCTTTAAGATCATCCTCGGTTTCAGGTATGACAAAATGTTTCATTCTGCCACCCATTTTAAGGGTTGTGTAATCCTTAAGATATCTGTCGTTATGGTATTCACCATGACTCTTCAAAAATGTTTCTATCATAATTTCTCCAGTGCTTCCACTATATCATCAAGAACTTTCGGATTGGAAAGTTTCCCGGCGTTTTCAGAAAGCTCTTTAAGTTTTTCATCATCATTTATCAGTTCATTAACCTTATCATATAATTTTTCAGCTGTAAGGTCTTTTTCTTCAATCATCACTGCCGCATTTTTATCAGTCAGAGCCTTGGCATTATAGAACTGATGGTTGTTAGGTACATATGGCGAAGGAATAATAATGGAAGGCATACCCATGGCAGCTATTTCACATAAAGTAGTAGCTCCGGCTCTGCATAATAACAGGTCAGAGTTTTTCATGACTTTGGCTCCATCTATTCTTTCTTCAATTCTGATGTAATCCTTATCTACTGCCTTTTTAGCCTCTTCATAATAGGCTTTGCCTGCAGCATAGATAATCTGATATGAACCGTCGCATAAATCAAAATATTTCAGTAATGTTTCATTTACTGATTTGGAACCCAAAGAACCCATGAATATGACAAGGGTCTTTTTATCAGGATCCAGACCAAACGATCTTATCACTTCAGGATCATTTTCAGCACTTATCGCCTTGCCTGACTGCGGATTACCCAGAATAAGAGTATGGGGATTTTTGAACTGCTTAAGATTTTCTTCATAACATCCGATCACCAGATCCACATGAGAATCGAGTGCTCTGTTTGCCTTTCCCGCAAAAGAATTCTGTTCATGAATGGCCGTCTTTAATCCTAAATGTGATCCCGCCATTACCAGAGGATAAGAAATGTAGTTGCCAAAACCGATAACCATATCAAAACCCTTTAACAGTTTTCTTGATTTGAAATAACCGTCTATCAGCGATATAAGACTTTTGGCCTTATCGATAATACCTCCGGCTGTCGTCTTGATATCCATTCCGATAAACTCGAAGCCATACTGTGGCACAAGGGTCTTTTCCATACGGTCATTGGAACCGAAAAATACCACTTCATGTGATCTTTCCTTAAGTTTTTCGGCTAAAGTAATGGCTGGATATATATGACCACCGGTACCACCGGCTACAACAGCGATTTTCATACCTAAATAATTCTACCATGGATATATTATTTTAAAAATAAAGAACGTACTATTCAGTACGCTCTTTCTTTGGATAAAGAAATTCAAGATGATTGGTGATAATCCTGGTGGCAATGGGATTTATCAGAATAAACAGAACCCCATAGACCAATAGATGCATCAGAGAAGACACCGTAAACATATCAATGATAAACGGACATACAAGTGTCTCGATAAATCCCAGCAGTACATAGATACCTGTATTTGCCAGATAATAGATCAGCGATTTGTTTCCCATTTAGAAAATAACCTTATTGTGAAGAACCTTGCCGAGTATCTTTACATCATCAGCTTTGAATTTACGGTCTTCATATTTGGGATTGGCAGCTTTCAGAATGATGTTTTTGCCCTGGAACTTAACCTTTTTGATGGTAACTTCATTATTGTCCATCAGAATAACCCCGATATCATTATTGTCGAGATAGTTCTGTTTGCGTACATAGACAATATCACCAGGACCGATTCTTAAATCAATCATCGAGTCCCCTTTTACCTTCAGATAGAAATATTCACCCGCATAAGCCTCTTTTGATGAACAGTATTCATAACCGAAGATATCTTCATTGGCGTAAAGATCATAACCCGCCTTTACTTCACCGACAATAGGTATGGCAACCTTATCGGCGCGGATATTGAGATTGAGCAGATGGTCAACATCCACATTGAACAGTTCCGCCATTCTGTTGAGTGTACTTACACGTGGAAAAGCTGAACCGTCTTCCCACTTCTGTACTGTCGTAAATGATTTATAACCCAGTTTTGAAGCCAGTTCATCCTGGGACATTTTGTTGGAGCGTCTTAAATAACGCAGATTTTCTTTAAATTCCATACCTTGTTTCACCTCAAATTAATTCTAATACAAACTTTAATTTTCTTCAAGTTTTTATTGAAACTTGAGTAATTTTCAAGCTAAAATATAAATGAAGATGACGCATATATGACCTGATCCCTGTCTGAAAGCGCATTTGAAGGAGGAAAATATGGTTAGAAAATATATAGATGTCATCTGTCTCAATGATAAAAGAGGTGTCGTAAAACCCTTATATATCATATGGGATGAAAACAGAAAAATACCTATCGTCAAGATCAAGGAAGTATGCCTGAGATCAAATACCAGAGCCGGTGGAACAGGAGTAAGATATACGTGTCTATTTTCCAATGAACGTATAAGACACCTCTATTTTGATGAGGGCAAGTGGTTCGTGGAGCAGGATGACCATATGGTATAATCTCTATGAGGTAGAAAAATGGAAAATTATGATCTGATAATAATCGGTGCGGGTCCTGCAGGGCTCAGCGCCGCAATATACGCATCAAGAGCCAATCTTAAAACACTGGTCATTGAAGCTTCCGTTGCCGGAGGCAAACTGTCCAAAACCCATATGATAGAAAACTATCCCGGAATAAAAGAAATTTCCGGTATGGAACTTGCTGATCAGCTCGTTGAACACGGACAGAGTTTCGGGGCAAAGCTCATTACCGAAACCATCACAAAAATTGAACTGAATGATGATGAAAAGACTGTTGAAACATCAAACGGAAATACATATAAATCAAAAGCGGTAATTATCGCTACAGGTACCAAGGAAAAGACATTGGATCTTGAACACGCTGATGAATATACCGGAAGAGGTGTATCCTACTGTGCCGTGTGTGATGGCTTCTTCTACCGTAAAAAACCGGTCGTCGTGATAGGTGGCGGCAATTCCGCCCTTGAAGAATCATTATATCTGGCATCATTATGTTCAAGTGTGACAATCGTTGTAAGAAGAGATGAATTCCGTGCTGAAGCCAAGGTTGTAAACAAGGTAAAAGAAAACGAAAAGATAAATATCATCACCAGACATATACCGGAAAAACTGATTATCGAGGATGAGCGTATTACAGGACTGATGATTAAAAATGTTGATACCGGTGAAATTCAGAATGTTGAAGCTTATGGCATCTTCCCTTATATCGGAGCACTTCCCAATACTGAACTGGTCGATCCAAAGATTCTTGATGAAAACGGATATATAAAGGTAAACGCTGATATGTCTACTTCCATCAAAGGTGTCTATGGTGCCGGAGACTGTACCGACAAGATCTTAAGACAGGTCGTTACAGCCTGCAACGATGGAGCAGTAGCCGCAAACAGTGTCATAAAATTTCTTAAATAAAAACAGATGTTCGTTATTGAACATCTGTTTTATTAACTGTGAAAGACATAGCCTGAAGTCTGAGAATTCAAAGAACCGGTCCATCTGATTTCATCATTACTGATTTCAAAATATCCGCCGATACCATCATTGACCGCAACTGATTCATTGGTCTCAATATTTTCCAGATAATGTTCGCTGCTGCCGTAGACTATCCTTGAACCATAACGGTGAGCGACCATAGACCAGCAGTCGTATTCTTTTTCATCCCTTGGCATAGAGATGGTGATATAAAGACTGTCGCTTCCAGCCAGACTTATCTGCATACTTCCCTGACCGGACTGTTCATAATATAAACCCACCAGTGATGTCACTTTTTCATAACTGTTTTTTGCCATATCACTGATATATGAATTGACGATTTCCACAAATTCATTTTCCTTGTAATGTTCCTCATCTTCTACACATATGGAATACTGAACACCATTATAGGCAAAACGGCTGATTTTTATTTTATCTGTACAGTAATATACCGGATTACCGGCTTCAGGAACAGTTTCATCTTCTGTATATGTACCGGAGATATCAATACCTAAATCTTTACATGAATTTATAATCCAGTGCATATCCTGATAATCGGATTCATATATTCCGATACTGTCATCAAGAACTTTATATACTTCGTTTTCACACTTTTCATCAAGTATTGTCATCTCAGATCCGATGATGGCATTGACCACATCAAGATCAGAATATGAAACATATTTGGCAGTATATTCTTCCATAACAGGTTCTTCTATCACAGTTTCGCTCTTTGTGCATCCGCTTATACAGATGAAAAGAAGCAGAATCGTAAGTAATTTTTTCATATAACTCCTTGTTTCAGTAAAACAAAAACATTTAAAATTATAGCAAGGACATATCCAATGAGCAAATATTTTAAAGCCAGAAGCGCTATCATCAAAGGAAAAACCATAATAAATGACAATGTAAACATCTGGTACAATGCCGTTTTACGTGCTGAAAACAATACCCTGACCATCAGGGAAAACGCCAATGTTCAGGATAATGTGGTAATACACGCCGACGCTTATCCGGTAGATATCGGAAAAGATGTGACTATCGGACATGGAGCTATCGTTCATGGATGTATCATTGAAGACAATTCTCTTATCGGAATGGGTGCCATCATTCTCGATAATGCCCATATCGGCAAAAACTGTCTGATAGGTGCCGGTACTCTTATCAGCGAAAACAAAGTCATTGAAGACAATTCCCTGGTCTATGGAAGCCCAGGTAAAGTCATCAGAAAACTGAATGATGAAGAAATAGAAAATATCAAAGAAAATGCCAGAGAATATGTCATCCTGGCTAAAAAAGAACTTGAAGAAACGCAAAATTAAAGGAGGAACACTGTTCCTCCTTGTTTATTAAGCTCTGCCGGCGTATTTGCCGTCAATTGTCGATACGGTAATCTTTTCACCCTGTTCGATAAAGAGTGGTACCTTAACCTGTAATCCTGTTTCCGCTACGGCATTTTTTAAGGCCGCTGTAGCCGTATTTCCTTTAACGGCAGCTTCACATTCCACAAGTTCAAGATCAACCTTGTCAGGCAATATAACACCTAATACTTCACCCTCGTAGATTGTAATATTGACATCGAGGTTTGGTACCAGGAATTTTGTTTCCCATTCCAGTCTGTCAGTTGGGATTTCGATCTGATCATAGGTCTCCGTATCCATGAAGACAGCTGTTCCGCCACCATCATAAAGATACTGCATTGGTCTTTTATCAATATGGGTTTCATATACCTGATCACCACCGATAAGACTCAGTTCCTTGACAACTCCACTTTTTGGCTGTTTGACTTTGATTTTAACCTTCATCTTGGCCATTGCCGTCTTATTCAGCATGATATCGATACACTGATATAGTTCACCTCCCCAGGTAAAGCACTGTCCTGGTTTTACTTCTGTACAGTTCATAATTTTCTCCCTTTTTTACAATAAAAATAATATTACACGCTTCTGAATCAGGACAAGTTGTCATCACTCACAAACATATCGATAAAATCCTGTTCAGAGATAATCGGTATATTCAGTTCCTTGGCCTTCTGGTTTTTACCGGAAACAGAATTGATATCGTTATTGATAAGATAATTTGTCGACTTTGATACTGAGCCGGTAACCTTGCCACCCTGTGATTCAATATAAGCCTTCAGTTCATTACGGTTTTTATACTGATAGACATCACCTGTCACCACAAAAGTCATACCTTCCATACGGCTTGAGTTATTTACAGAAACACTTCTTGAAACATTAATTTCATTTAACAGATCTCTTACGATATCTGTATTATTTTCATCTTTGAACCAACTCATAAAGGCCGAAGATTTTTCCGGACCTATACCATCTATATGAGCGAAGTAGTTGAGATCTTCTTCTCTTAAAGATATCTCCATCAGCTCATCAAAGGAATAGGCTGCCAGCAGTTTTTTGGCGACATCCTGAGCGACCAGCGGAATATTTAAAGCGTATACAAGACGGCTTTCAGAGACATCTCTGGCCTTTTCAATGGCCTTATCGATATTTTCGGCGGACTTGTCACCAAAACCATCCATCTCTTTTATTTCGTTAAGATGCTGATTAATGCGGTAGATATCAGCCACATTATGTATCCAGCCTTTGGAGACAAACTTGGAGATGGTCTGTTTGCTTAAACCTTCGATATTGCAGCCCGCTTTAGAGACAAAACGGGAAAAACGGTTGAGTTTTTTGGCAGCACAGTCAGGATTTGTACATTTTAATGTCTTGGTCTCAGACTGTTCAGAGATCGATATTCTTGTGGGAGATCCACATACCGGACATGTATCAGGAATTAGAAGTTCTCCTTCTTTTTTAAAGACCTTTATGACTTTAGGTATAATCTTGTTGGCCTTGATGACACTAATTTCAGAACCTTTATCACCTATATCAAGTCTTTCGCATTCCGAGATATTGCACAGACTCGCCCTTTTGACCGTCGTACCTTCAAGTTCTACCGGTTCAAAGATCGCAACAGGTGTAATGGTTGAAGCGGCACATGACCATTCAATATGATCAAGATGACTTGTGGCAGCTTCATCAGCCCATTTAAAGGCGTATCCTGCCTTTGTGGCATGATGACCAGTGATAGAACCGGTCTTGGCATATAAGGCATCATCATAACAGATAACAAGACCATCAACCGGATAAGGATTGATCTTATCGGTTACTTTTTTAGTAAACAGGTCTATTTTTTCTTCAATGTTTTCTTTTGTCGGATTATCAATATATTCTCTTTCAACCGGATTAAATCCCTGTCTTACCAGATATTCCATCTGTGATGTAAAGGTGCTCAGTTCATTATCCGTATGAACAAGAGAGAAAGGAATAAAGGTAAGTTTTCTTTTCTTGAGTTCTTCAACATCCTTCAGAGATAATGATCCTGATGCGAGATTTCTCGGGTTGGCATAGTCTTCATCAGAAGTCATACAGAATTCTTCAAAATCATCATAGGAGATAATCGCTTCCCCTCTTAAGACCACATGTCCCTTATCTTCTATCTTTTTAGGAATACCGGATATCCCATCAGAAAGATGAGTGATATTGGTTCCGATATGTCCATCGCCTCTGGTGACAATCTTATTTAATCTTCCATTGTCATAGGTCACAACAAGTGTCAGACCGTCAAGTTTCCATGATATCCAGATCGGTTTACCTTCAGACCATTTGACAAGGTCATCAGTTTTCTTGGTTTTGGCCAAGGATAAGGCTGAATATTCATGTTCCTCCTTGGATCCCGCAACATTATCAGATGAAACATTGTTTGTAGGTGAATCATCGAGAATGATACCCGTTTCTTCTTCAAGAGCCTTCAGTTCATCAAATAAAGCGTCCCATTCATAATCGGACATTCTTTCATTTTTACCGTTATAGTAGGCATCAGAAGCTTCATTCAGAATTCTGATGAGTTCTTTCATTCTTAATTCTTTTTCATTCATTCTATTCACCTTAGATTCTTACCGGAACACTGAATCCTTCACCATGGACATCCTGTACATCATTTACGATCACAAAGGCATATTCATCATATCTGTTGATGATATCCATGACTGTCTGATACTGTTTGTCTTCCACAACACATGATAAGACCTTCTTGTCGTTTTTGGTATAGCCGCCACTGGCTTCATAGATGGTTGTACCTCTATCAAGTACTGTCAGGATATCTTCATTGATCTTTTCATAAGAGTCAGAAATAATTCTGATTTCCTTGGCTCTTGTACCACCAAAAGAGATAGCTTTTTCTACACCCAGGCTTGTAAAGTAGACTGATATCAGTCCATATAAAACTGAAGGTGCATCATATTCAATAAGACCGATGATAACCGTTAAGGCATCAACAATCAGGATACCTTTGGATACATCAAGACCGAAATATCTGTTCATCATCAGTGGAGGTACATCCATACCGCCTGTTGATCCACCCTGTCTCATCACAATGCCTACGCCTATTCCACCAAGTAAACCGCCATATAAACAGGCAATAAGCGGTTCAACATTTACGATGATTCTGTTCCAGGGAATTATCACAAGACTTAAAGAATAAACTATAGTCGATAAAACGGTATTTACCGCAAAATCTTTTCCCAGGAATATTCTTCCAATTATAAACATCATCACCGACAGAAATGAAGCGATATGCTGTTTGGAAATAGATGGAACTAACGGTGAAAGAATAATGGATACACCAGATACTCCACCGGTCAGTACATTATTGGGAATAATAAATACCGCTGTTGAAAATGCCAGCAGTATACTTCCCAGTACTGTAAATAATATCTTTCTTATTTCTTCTCTTTTTTCCATTGGTATTTATTGAGATCAACTCTAAAGTCTATGACTTCAACACCGTCATTTATCAGTCTTTCCCTCTGTGTAAGAATACCACCTTCTGCCCCAAAATGTTCAGCCAGTTCACCTTTGGCATTAACTACTTTGAAACAGGGATATTTAACAGGATCACTATTATTGTGAAGGATATTGCCGATAGCTCTATAGGCCTTTGTATCAAGGTCTTTTCCAATCTGGGAATAGGTCACAACCTTCCCTTTGGGTATAGTCGTAAGATAGTTCAGAACCTCGTCTTTTAACATAGTCTTTACTTTAGTACCCTTTCTTTTAACATACTAATATTATAACTTATGTTAATATAATATTATGCCTACGACATATGCGCACTGGCGTTTCGGCCAGGACTGTATAGAGACTATGCCTGATGATCTTAAAAAGATTGTCGAAGAAAACATTGATATTTTTAATATCGGTGTTCATGGACCTGATATTTTCTTCTACCATCTGACTAAAAAAGATGTCGGCGCTTATGGTACAAAAATGCATGATACACCTGCAAGATACTTCTTTGAATCCTGCAGAGATGTCTATGATAAACATGATGAAAAAGATATGATGATGGCCTATATGCTGGGCTTTCTTTCGCATTTCACACTTGATTCGGTATGTCATGGCTATGTCGAAAGAAAAAGAGAAGTATCATGTATCTCACATAATAAAGTGGAAGCTGACTGGGATGGTCATCTGATGTATGAAGATGGAAGAATGGTCAATACGGTTGACCGTGCCGAATCATTACGTCCGAATAAAGAAATCGCCAGAGTCATCTCTTATTTCTTCGTCTATGATGAAAAAGTAATACTTACAACAACCAAAAGACAGCACACGGTTATTCATGCGTTAAACTACGTTTCCTTAAACAGATACAATTTCATGAGAAAACTTCTGAAGACTGTGGGAATGCATGACTATGCAGATCTGCTGATATCACCTGTTGAAGACAAGGTGTGTCTTGATTCCAATATGCGTCTTGATAAATTAAGAAAAAAGGCAAAAAGACTATATCCTAAACTCTTAAATGATTTTATGGATTATATGAATGAAGGCAAAAAACTGCCTAAATATTTTGAACATGATTTTGAACAGTGGCCTGATTACAGGGACATTCCAGTTCTTTCACCTGAAGAAGAACTGGAATACACTGTAAGATAAAAAATTCAAGGGGGAAGAATATGAACGGAATATTCAAATGGTTGCACAAGTCAAAAATCTTCAGCAACCTCACAGAAGAAGAATTTGCCTGGGTGCTCTACGATGTAGGCAACTCAGCCTACACGATGCTGGCGTGCTCACTTATTCCAATCTGGTTCAAGGCTCTGGCTATCGGAACTGAACCAGGTAAGATTACATCGGATCAGGCTACAGCCTACTGGGCTTTAGCGACTGCTGTTGTTACAGTTATCGTTGCCCTGATCGGTCCAATCTGCGGAGCTATTGCCGATCATAAGGATACCAAGAAGATATTCTTCTCTACATCTGTGGCCTTAGGTGTTATCGGCTGTATCATCAATGGTTTTGCGACTTCATGGATGCTGTTCATTGTTGTCTATATTCTGGCCAAGATTGCCTATCAGGCATCACTTACCTTCTATGATTCAATGCTGAATGATGTTACCAGTGATGAAAGAATGGACGAAGTATCATCATACGGTTATGCCTGGGGATATATCGGTTCATGTATTCCATTCCTTATTGCCCTTGTATGTTATGTCATAACTCCAGGTGCTGGTATGGGACTCAATATCCTTCCTGATATGGTGGGAAGAATCATCGGATTTGGTGTAACAGCTGTATGGTGGCTATCTGTAACCATGCCGTTAATAAAGAACTACAAACAGGTAAACTATGTTGAAGATACCAAAGGTTCTGTTTCCAAAGCCTTTGCCCATATCGGTTCAACCTTAAAGAAGATCGCTATCGAAGACAAGAAAGTACTCTTCTTCCTGATTGCCTTCTTCCTATATATCGATGGTGTAGGAACCATCATTGATAACTGTATCAATATCGGTACCGACCTTGGCCTCAATACTGTAGGCCAGGTTGTCTTCCTCTTGCTTACTCAGGTTGTAGCTTTTGCCGGATCTCTGGTATTCGCAAGACTCTCCAACAAATATGATACAGTAACACTTATTTCCGTCTGTATCTTCGGTTATACCGCAGTTTGTCTATACGCCTTAAGACTGCATTATCTCTATCAGTTTGCGATTATGGCGTTTGGCGTAGGATGCTTCCAGGGTTCTATCCAGTCCCTTTCAAGATCATACTATTCCAAGATTATTCCTGAAGAATCTTCCGGTGAATACTTCGGTATCTACGATATCTTCGCCAAGGGTGCTTCATGCTTAGGATCTGCAGTAATCACCTGGGTAAAACTTGCCGGTGGTACAATCAATATCGCTGTGGCGATGCTGGCAATCTTCTTCATCCTGGGATTTGTCTTCCTGCAGCTGTCTTCAAAAGTAAAAAGAAGCTAATCATTAACACATACACAAAGAGCTCATTCAATGAGCTCTTTTTTATATCTTCAATATTTTTTCAGATACCCTGTTTATCATAATTCCCATAATGATAATCACCATAAACAGAATGATATTTATGATAAATGATATCCCCGTAAACCTGTATATCAGTTTATAGATATCTGTACCTATCATCATCTGTAAGGCGTATATCTCTAGGGATGCAGAGGCAATCATATCAATTATCCTGTTTTCTTTTACATATCTGCTAAGTACTGCCATACCGATACATAAAGGTATGCCGTAAAGATAATTAAGCGTATTTCTGTATACATACATAATCAGTACACCCATCACAATCATCATAAAACCGTACTTCCAGTCTATATAAATCTTTTTATCCACCATGATATATGTCACCAGAACAAGCGGAACTCTATCAAGAAGAATAAAAAGATTATCATAGTTCAGATACATAAGCAGTAATCTGATAATAATATATCCGATAAAGACAATATATGTCTTATATCTGTTTTTCCAGTTGATGAATAATGGATAAAGGATATAGAAGATCATAATAGCGCTGAGAAACCACAAGAAAGCTCCTCCACCCTTCTCAATAAATTCAATGCCACTGACAATGCTTAAGAATCTGTCAATACACAAAAGATATAAAGGTGCACTGTAGACGTATGACGGTCTATAGATAAGAAATGAATATATGAACGCAAAAATAATAAATTTTATAAAGATATGTCTGAATCTGTCTTTGATAAAAGATATGTATTCTATATGATCTTTTTTACTTAAGGAGTAAGCCGAACACATGAAAAAGAGATCAACCCCAATATAGGCACTGGAAACGATAAAAGTTTCCAGAGAACTGGAACTGATTCTACTGTATAAATGAAAGACGAGTATCAAAATGACACCCAGAAACTGTATGAATTTTTTATTGAACATTTTATTCAGCAGTCGAATACATCATAAAGAATACCAGATCATCAGTATCCGCTATCACAAAAGAATCAGCTTGAGTACAGATATTCCAGCGCATATCCATCTTTTCGGTAATCTCATTTTTGAGGCTTTCCTTGTCATCAGTTTTGAAGACATACGCTACAAAAGGAATAGAACCTATCAGAGGAGAAATCATATATCCTTCATTAAAGTCATTGATCTGATCAGAAAAACCTGCCAGATAGCCTGGAAATACTTCTACCGTATCCATATTTATATCTGTATTGACATCTTTCAAGGCAGAAGCGATATCCTTGATATTCTTGGAAGAATTATCAGTAAAAACCTTGAGGTATTTATCACCTGTACTTAAAGGTTCTTCGGTATTGGATGATGAACATCCGCAAGCAAGTAACAGAATCATTATCAGTGTAATTATTTTTTTCATATATTAACCTTTACCAGTCTGAACCCCAGTCAGTGTCTGATGAATCCCAGGAATCAAAATCATAGCTGTCAAAATCACTGTCGGAGTATGATGAATCAGATGATGTATCAGATGGTTCGATATAGTTATAGGAATCCACCACATCACTGACACCCATTGAATCATCTACAGCATAACTGTAGTAGTAATCATCTCCGATAGTTCCATCATACCAGTACCAGTCATCATAGTAATCATCATAGTAATACCAGTTACTTCCGGAATACGAATACCAGTGATCATCCTTATAGTAATAACCTGTCTTAGGCCCAAAGATGCCGGCCGCAAAAAGAGCCAGCGATATCAGTACACCTACAACTGCTATGGCACCCGTAAAATAAGCTATGATCTTCGGCCAGTCAGCTGATTTTCTGGTATTGCTGTAGGATTTTTTCGTATTATCAGATGATTTTTCTCTTAAAGCCATCTCATCTTTTAATTTAGAGAAAAAGACATCACAGGCTTTCGCTTCATCATATCCTTCATATCTTACAAATCTTGAACCGTCATCCTTATTCTTATAAACGATATATTTACCGGTATCAGGATCCTGATAGATACCAAAACACCTGCTGTCGCCGCGGTTTTCATTCACAAAGAAACGGATCTTTTCCTGAGGGATATCTTTCTCCAAGAAGAAAGCTTCCATTTCTCTGATGGAATATATTTTCTTATCCTTGAAATCAGTAAGTTTTACCATACTATTATTATAACTTAATCGTTAGGTTCCTGTTTTGACCTTACAAGTTCGCTGTAGATACCATTAAGTTTCATCAGTTCTTCATGGTTTCCGCATTCAGCGATTCTGCCCTTGTCCATAACGACAATTCGATCACTGTTGACAATCGTTGAAAGACGATGGGCAACCACAATGGAAGTCTTGTCTTTCATCAGTAATTCAAGTGCCTTCTGAACCTTGGCTTCGGTCAAGGTATCGATATTACTTGTAGCTTCATCAAGAATGAGAATACCAGGATTTGAAATCATGACTCTGGCGATACTTAAAAGCTGTTTCTGGCCGGAAGACAGAGAATCATTATCGATGATACTGTCATATTTGTCTTTAAGTTTACTGATAAAACTGTCACAGTATGTTGCCTTGCATATCTTCTTCAGTTCTTCGTCAGAGATATATTCATTACCGATTGTAAGGTTTTCTCTAACGCTGGCCTTCTTGATCCATGAATCCTGCAAAACCATACCAAACTTACTTCTTAATGATTCTTTGGAATATTCTCTGATATTCTGATTATCAATCAGGATTTCACCTGAATCAATCTCATAGAAACGCAGTAAGAGATTTATCAGAGTAGTCTTGCCGCAGCCGGTCTTACCGACAATGGCGATTCTTTCATTAGGCTTGATATTTAAACTTAAATCATCAATAACTTTCTTGCCTTTGACATAAGAGAAATCAACATTCTTAAATTCAATACTTCCATCTTTTGTCACAAGTGATTCCATCTGTGAGAGATCATCTTCTTCAGCGTTAAGAAGTTCGTTAATTCTTCTGGCACTGGCTAAAGAACTCTGCAGTTCACTTAGAACAGAAGTTATATCGTTGAATGGCTTGCCAAACTCATTGGCGTAGCTTAGAAAGACGGAAACCGATCCCAGAGTAATATCCCCTCTTATCGCAAATATCGCTCCGAGAAGCCCTGTTAAGGCATAGATACAGTTATTGATAAATCTCGTTGAAGGATTGACTAAAGAAGAATAGAAAGTAGCTTTACTTACATATTCTCTTATTTCTTCATTGACATCCCTGAACTTATCAATAGAAGTATTCTGATAGTTGAGACTCTTTACAATCTTCTGATTCTGAATGTTTTCATCAACAAGAGCACTCTGAGCTGCCTTGAGTTTTGTCTGTTTTTCAAATAATTTATGTGTCTGATTTGCCACATATCTTGTGATCATCAAAGATACAGGTGTAAGCACAATAACAACTAGAGCTATCTGTACATTGATTCTGAACATGAAGATGATAATACCGATAATGGTAATGATTCCTGAAAACAGTGAATTAAAACACAATAACATGCCTTCACAGAAAGCCTCCGTATCATTTATCGCAACATTGATCGTTTCCCCATGCAGATGAGAATCAAGATAGCTTAAAGGAAGTCTCTGTATCTTTTCAAAGATATCTTCTCTGATATCCTTGTTTACCTGGAAGTTGAGATGATTGAAGAGTGTCGTTGAACAGTACTGGGCAATCATCAGTATAATGACAATTACCGTAATGATCATCACATATCTGAATACACCATCAAAATCGACATTCCCAACGCCCACCATCAGATCGACACAGTTACCGATAAGTACCGGAATAACAACTCTGCACAAGGCACTGACAATCGAGAATATTACGCCACCGATTAAAAGGAATGAGTGATTAAAGAAATACTTTTTCATTTAATTCTCCTCCTTTTTGACCTGTGAATTATACATATCAATATATGTCTGACAATTATCCATCAGTTTTTCATGCGTATCAAAATCGACGATCTTTCCATCATCCATAACCATGATACGGTCACATTCCTTAATATTATTGATACGCTGAGAAATAATCAGTGTGGTCATATCCGGTTTAATCAGTTTTTCTTTTACTTCACGTTCGGTCTTATAGTCTAAAGCGCTTGTCGCATCATCGACAATCAGAATATCACTCTTCTTTAATAAGGCCTGTGCAATCGTCAGACGCTGATTCTGGCCACCCGAGAAGTTTGTACCACCCTGTCTTACTTCTCTGTCTAGATCATTAATAAAATCATCAGCCTGAGCATCCCTTATCGCCTCAAACATCTCCCCTTCACTCGCATCTACTTTGGCACTTAAAAGATTTGATCTTACTGTACCTGATAAAAGATTCTGTCTCTGGAAAATAGTCGAGATATTATCTCTCAGCTTATCAAGTTCATAGTCTCTGATATTTTTACCATTGATATAGATATTTCCTGAACTTACATCATAAAAACGGTTCAGAAGCTGTACGATAGAAGATTTGCCGCAGCCTGTAGGACCGATAATGCCTATTCTTTCATTTCTCCTGATTTCAAAATTGAGATCTTCCAGAGCGTCCGCACTGCCTTCAGGATATCTGAAGTTCACATGATCAAACACGATAACCGAATCCGTCTCTTTTTCAGGATTCTTTTCAATCAGTAAAGATGATTCCGTATTGATAACCTCATCAATTCTTCCAAAACTAGCCATGGCTTTGGTTATGACAATAATGAGATTTACCAGTTTGATAAGTTCAATCAGAATCTGAGAAAGATAATTGTATAAGGCAATAAGCTTGCCATTCAAAAGTAAACCATTGTTTATTTCAAAACTTCCATAATAGATAATCAGTACAATCGCAATATTGACTAAACCATATGTCAAAGGATTAAGAATATTGGCAATATCCGTTACCTTTTTCTGTTCAGTATATAGTTCTTCATTTCTGTTTTCAAAGTGATCTATCTCACTTCTTTCTTTTCTGAAAGCTCTTAATATTCTTACACCTGAAAGATCATCTTTAATAATGGATAATACTTCATCAAGTCTTCCCTGAACTTTTCCATACATTGGAAATGTCACAAGCGCTATAGTTACTACAATAACTGTCAGAACAATTATTGTAACCAAGAATATCAGTGAAAGATTCTGACTGATAATAAAGGACATGACAAGAGCTCCAAAGACAATAAACGGAGATCTTAATAGAAGTCTTATCGCAAGGTTTAAACCGTTCTGAAATGTATTTGTATCATTTGTCAGTCTTGAGATAAGTGAACTCGCAGAAAAACCATCAAGTTCTTTAAATGAAAGTTTCTGTATCTGTACAAAGAGATCTTCTCTTAAATCACAGGTTATACCTACAGATCCTTTAGCTGCATAATACTGGGCTATAACCGTACAGCTGAAACCTACAAGACCTATCCCTACTATCAGGAGACTTCTCTGTATTATGAAACTGATATTGCCCGATACTATACCTTCATCAATAATACTCGCCATAACCAGAGGAATCAAAAGATCAAAAAAAGATTCCATCAGTTTGAATAAAGGTGCCAGTATCAGTTCTTTTTTATAGTTCTTGAAATAACGAAACATATTTATCCTACTTAATTATATTTAAAATATTAAGAATATTAAAAGCGGAAGTTCATACATTTACCTTCCGCTTAATAATTTATCACTTCTGTTTTACAAAGAAACAGTTCTTACTCTTGGGCTTATATAATCTGACAATTTGAATATACCAGGAATTTTCTAAACAAGAGAATGAAAAACAGGTTTCATCTTCTCATAAGTAGCGAACCGGGTAAACCCTAGTTCCTTCAATTCCGCTTTGGTTTGTTCAATATAGGCACCAAGATGCTCTTTCTTATGGGAATCACTGCCAATAGTGATAATTGTGCCTCCCAGCTCTTTATAAAGAGACAGAATGGCTCTGGAAGGCTCCAGATCCTCTAATCCATACCGATGGGAAGAGGTGTTCACTTCAATGCCTTTTCCATCCCGGATGACGGTCTTTAAGATCTTTGTAACAATATCTTTAGTCTTTTCAAAAGGCAGTGCGCCTTTTTCATCGTAGCGAATAATCAGATCCAGATGCCCCAGCACACTGTAATCCTTATACTCCCTGATCACATCCAGTATTTCCTGATAGTAACGAAGGTTGTATTCCAGTTGCGTGCGATTCCTTTGAAAGTCACCCGTCCAGAATTCGTTGTCTTCTACCTGGTGACAGGAAAGAATAATAAAGTCAAAAGGATAGGAATCAAACAGTTTCTGAAACTGAGAAACAGTATGCGTCTGCATACCGAATTCCATTCCTTTTCTGATAGTGATTTGAGGATACTTCTGTTGAAGGGTTTGCAGTTTTTCAAAGTATTTGGGGTAGTTCACATTGGCTAAAGGCATGGCTTTTGACTCACCCGTTCCACCACGATATTCTATTCCTTCAGGGTCATCCCAGTCTTTTTTAACGCCATAATCAACATGGTCGGTAAAACAGATTTCTTCCATTCCCATCTTTATGGCATCCTGGACAACTTCTTCCATTGGATAAAAGCTGTCATCACTGAATTCACTATGGACATGATAATCACAAAACATATATTGTATATCCTTTAAAGCTGTTTTCATTATAACACGCCATCATTTTCAAAAAATCCCCACTCCAAAACCTCATATAAAATCCTATAATGATCAGTCTTTTTTTAGACAAAAAACGCGGAAGATTCTTTCAAAAACCTCCGCGTAAAGTTCCTGGCGTCCCCGGGCGGATTCGAACTGCCGACCTTTCGCTTAGGAGGCGAACGCTCTATCCTGCTGAGCTACGGGGACACGTAACTATTATAATACAAAAAGAAAATAGGACCTAAATCCTATTATCCCTATATAAAAAATGAAAAAACTTTACACTCTTATATTATTCAATGTTTGTGATAGATTAGTGAAAACTCTAACAATATATAAAAAATGTTTCAGTTT
>JAUNIH010000019.1 GCA_030523555.1 Erysipelotrichaceae bacterium | reverse complement strand
TGTCATCTTCTTTTTTGTCGGAAGGTTTTACTTCTTCTTTCTTATCATCACAAGATTCGTTCTTCTTGTCGTCTTCTTTCTTTTCAGGATCAGTTGGCTGACCAGGTTTCATGTCATGTTCCTTGTTGTCTTCATCCTTCTTGTCAGACTGAGATGGCTGAACTGGAGTCTTGTCCTGTTCCTTGTTGTTTTCCTGTTCCTTGTTTCCTTCGAACTTGTTTTCGTTTTCCTTGTTTCCGTCGAACTTGTTTTCGTTTTTCGTTGTTTCCCTGACCAGGCTTGTTTTCTATTTCCTGATATTGGAAACCTTTATTGTCATGTTCATCAGCGTATACAGTATTTGTTACCGGAACGATCTGGGTAAACAGTACTGCTGCGAATATAATAGCGACTAATTTCTTGAATAATTCATTTGTTCTTTTCATGGTTAATTTCCTCTTTTAACCTCTTTACACTTCTAACTATAATCATCACCGGTTATATTTCAGTTATATTTCAACTATTTTTTAATTTTTTGTAATTTCCATAAAATAACTGATACTTGACTATTAACACATATATTCAAATTATCCTTTATTTATCGATATATTATTCAATAACCATTGGTTATATTTATATTTATAAATAATATATAAATAACCTTATATATAAGAAAAAACGGTCCTTTTTGAAAGAACCGTTATGAATTTTATGTATATATTGTGTTAATTATTCAATACTTATTATGATTCTATACAGCTTATCCTGATCCGTGGCATAGATATCACCCTGGAAGATTACAGTATTTGTTTTACTGTTTACGGTTTTGCTGAGAACACAGGCTGTACCGTTTCTTTCGATATATTCGCCATTAAACATTTCGCAGTTTGTCTTTATGGAACTGCTTAATTCTATACCATCCAGTTTACAGATATTATTGGTATGTTCATCAAAGAAATAATCAAACTCGCTCAATATGGCTTTATCAGCTTTTATTTCTTTGTTTTTGTAGTTGGTGAATTTTACATCAGCTATGTGATTACCAAAACTGTAGATAGCTGTTTCAACTGTTTCATTCTTTCCTATTGTTTCATCTGTTTCAAAATCATAGACCATTCTGGCAAACGAAAGATCATCATATCCCGGCGCAAATGAATAATTATCAAAAGAGAAGACATAATAATCTTTTCTGATAGAACAGCCACTGCATAATAGAAGTAATAATATTATCAGTATCTTTTTCATTCTGTTACCGTTTTGGAAGAAATGATATCCACATTCAAACCCAGTACATTTTCAATAATGATATCTCCTCTTTTTACCGGAGCTTTAACATGTATATCTTTTAAGGCTTTCATAACATCCATAATCCTGTCTTTAGGCAAGGATGAAGATGAGATTACCGGGAGTCTTTCTTCGTGTGCTGATTCCAGTTCTACTGTAGAAGTAAGCGTTCTTAAAGGATTGGTAAGTTCATTTACGGCATAGGTTTTACCACGTGCACAGAAATTACCGCTTACTGTTATTTCATCATTTACTTTTTCAACTGTAAGCTTACATCCTCTAGGACAGTTGATACATATCATATTCATTCCTGTACCTCCCAGCAGAGTTCTCCTTCCAGATTTTGAAGTTCTTCCTTTTTAATCATCACTTTCTGCATCTCTGAAGGAACTATGCCCAGTTTCTTTACTTTCTTATCTATTCCTTTTCCTGAGACTTGGATAAAACAGTCTTTGAATACCCTGTTTACTCTGAAACAGAATTCAATATCATTTCCCTTATGGAAGTATTGAGGAACCATATATGATACGCCATTACCCAAACTGTTTGAAAGGATATCCCCTTCTGTTCTTTTTCCAAGTATATAATCCGCAGCACCCTTACCGGCTTTTCTGGCTTCAGCCGAAACATAATCCACAAGGTCATGGACATGTAAGGCATTGCCGCACGCAAAGATACCTTCTACTGAAGTCATATAGGTTTCATCAACTACAGCACCCTTTGTCTTAGGATCAATTCTTACACCAAGTTCTTCTATCAGGGTATTCTCAGGTATCAGACCGATGGACAGTAAAAGACAGTCACATTCAATCTCCTGTTCTGTGCCTTCAATCATTCTTAACTTATCATCAGCTTCTATTAAAGTTATAGACTCTAAACGGTTTTTGCCATGTACGGCTTTAACCGTATGGGAAAGATATAAAGGTATATCAAAGTCTTCAAGACACTGTTTGATATTACGCGCTAATCCGTTTGAATAAGGCTGAAGTTCGGCTACGCCTATTACCTTGGCACCTTCAAGTGTCATTCTTCTTGCCATAATCAAGCCGATATCGCCAGATCCCAAGATAAATACTTTCTTACCTACCAGTAAGCCTCTTCTGTTTAGATATTTCTGCGCTGTACCTGCTGTATATACGCCAACCGGCCTGTCTCCTTTTAAACCGATAGCGCCGGCTGGTCTTTCTCTGCATCCTGTCGCCAGGATTATGGCCTTTGTTTCAACTTCAATTAAACCATCAGGAGACTGTACTGTTACGGTTTTATCAGTAATGGATGTAACAGCTGAATTATACATAAACTGTATACATTCATTGTCTTTAATAAGATCGTAGTATTTTTCCGCATATGAAGGACCTGAGAGTTCTTCATTAAAGGTATGTAATCCAAAACCGTTATGAATACACTGCTGTAAAATACCACCGTATTCAAATTCTCTTTCAATGACCAGAATATCTTTTATTCCGTTTTCATAAGCTCCCAAAGCTGCAGCTATACCGGCAGATCCGCCACCGATGATTACCAGTTCATGTCTTCTCATTTAGAGTTCCTCCCTGGCTTTGCCCACAAATACTTCTGAACCCTTATTATTCATACGGATATCCTTATAATCCTGATCAAGTTCTTTCTGAAGAATCCTGACTACTTCCGGTTCACAGAAACCACCCTGACATCTTCCCATACCAGGACGGCATCTCATCTTAACACCCTTTATCGTCTTCGCCCCCAGAGGCCTATTTATCACATCTTTAATTTCACCTAAAGATATCTTTTCGCAGCGGCATACCAGTTTACCAAAATCAGGATTTTCTTCTATCAGTTTTCTTCTTTCTTCTAAAGACATTTCATTCATCTTGATAAACGGTCTTCTTCTGTCATATTTATCTTTCTTATGTGTATCGAATTTAGGAATAACGATATTTTCCACTACATCCTTGGCAATAGCCGGAGACGCACTTAAACCAGGAGATTCTATGCCTGCCACATGAATAAAATTACGAATTTCATCATCTTCTTTAATATAGAAATCATTAAGATCAATATGCGGTCTTAACCCCGCAAAAGTATGAATCATCTTATTGAATGGTATATTCTTTATGGTCTTGTTTATTTCTCTTTTTACATAGTCTAGACCCTCTCCGGTAGAAGAATCATCCTTATCTTCAATAAAATCAGAGTTAGGTCCAATAAGCACATTATGATGAACAGTAGGTACGGCAAGTACCCCTTTTCCCTTACTTGTAGGAACAGGATAGATGACATGTCTTACAAGCTGTTGCCCGGTATGATCTAGAATATAGTATTCACCCTTTTTAGTCTCAACCTTGTATGGTGATACCCTTAACATATTTGTAATATCATCGCAGTGTGCTCCCGCACAGTTTATAATCACTTTCGTTTCAATCTCATTATTGATTAAGAAACAATCATCTTTTCTTTCGATATTTTTTACTTCATAATCAAATCTTACTTCAGTACTGTTTATATACGCTTCTTCCAAAGCGGCAAACGTTACTTCCCAAGGGGTTATGATACCGGTTGTCGGTAGACTTAAAGCCATTGATACATCATCAGAGAGATTTGGTTCTTCTTCCCTTGCCTTATCACCGCTTAATATTTCATAAGGGACATTTCTTTCAATACACTGATTCTTGAGTACTTCTAGCTTTTCTTCTTCCTCTATACTTGTCGCCACCACAAAAGCGCCTACAGGATCATAGGCTACCTGCAGTTCCTTGCATAAATCAGGGAACATCCTGTTTCCTTCAAGATTATATCTGCACTTTAAAGTTCCGGGTTTAGGATCATGTCCTGAATGAACCATGGCACTGTTGGCTCCTGTTGCCCCGTTGGCGGCATCAGAGTCCTTCTCCAGTACCAGTACATCAAGTTCATATTTAGACAGTTCATGTGCGATCAGTGCACCTGTAATACCTGCCCCGATTATTGTTACATCTTTCATTACTCTAATTATAAGTTATCTGTCTTCTATATTATTCAAAAACGTTACCGTTCTTTTCTTTAAAGTTATTGATAAGATATGAAGTTAATGACCAGGCCTCGATATGTTCTATCTCTTCAGGAGTCTGCCATACAGCTGTATCAAGTCCATTATCCGTAAAGCTTACCTTATCATCTCCATCAAGTCTTGCGTAGAACCCGAATATCAGTGATTCTGATAACGGCCAGGATTGCGATACAACATACCTGATATCTTTTATATTGAGATTTACTTCTTCCTTTACTTCTCTTCTGATGGCGTCTTCTACCGTTTCACCAAACTCCACAAAACCAGCCACCAGGGCATAATGGGAAGCTCTTGAATGATTGGCATATCTTGTGAGTAACAGTTTATTATCATTTACGATACCGACTATCGCCACCGGATTGATTCTTGGATATACGATATTGCCACATTCCGGACATATCATAGCCCTTTCAGCATCTGATTCCTTCATCTTATTTGAGCAGTATCCGCAGTACTGATTCTTCTTATACCAGTTTATCAATCTTAAAGCTTCTAAAGCGGCAAACTCCATCCATATCTCTTTGAATGTTCTCTTATCTTTTCTGATATAAAAATCATTCCATTCTATATCTTCTTTCAGTTCATAGATGCCCATATCATCTATACAGAACAGAAATCTTGATTTTCTTATACCAATATCTTTTACTCTTAATAAAGATATAATTCCTTCATTATCCTTAACCGCGATCTTTCCATCCTTTACATAGACATAATAATCAGTTTCTTTCAGATCTCTTTTATAGAATTCATTATGAAACTTATACGGTTCAATTTCCTGCAGCATTCTCATAAATCCATTATACTTTTTATTGATAGAATTATATAAAGACAAAGAAAGGATGAGAAACATGTTAAAGATAAATGAAAAGGCTCCATCATTCTGTCTGCCTGATCAGAACGGTGATATCCATACGCTTGAAGAATATAAAGGCAAAAAGATAATTCTCTATTTTTACCCTAAAGACAACACATCCGGTTGTACAGCTCAGGCGTGTAACTACAGAGATGAAATAAAAAGTTTTAAAGGACTTAATGTAGAAGTCATAGGTGTATCCAAGGATTCTGTGAAATCCCATAAGAAGTTTGAAAGAAACTATAATCTTCCCTTTACTCTTTTATCAGATACAGAACTAAAGACCATCAATGATTATGATGTATACAAAGAAAAGAAACTGTACGGTAAACCTTATATGGGTGTTGTCCGTACAACATATCTCATTGATGAAAAAGGAACAATCATCTACGCATCCGATAAGGTCAAAGCCAAAGAAGATGCGATAAATATGCTGAAACTGTTTGAATAGAAAAGGCGATTCATAGAATCGTCTTTTTAATCACATAATACTTCCATATAACTTCGCACCTTTTCTTCTATATTGAATTCCCTGGCATATTTTATAATTTTGGAAGGATTGCAGTTTTTAGAAAAATACTCTTTTAATGCCTGGGTATAGACCTGAAGATCAACACTGTCTTTTTCTCGAATCAGATCACATATACATCTTTCCGGATTATATGCTTTGACAGTGTATCCTTCAGGGGTTTTTAAATCTATAATTCCTAAATCCCACAGTTCTTTTTTACAGTAATGAAATCTAAGATTCTGATAATCTTTTTTAATACGCGAGATGTTGTTTCCCTGAGGAACAGCTATATCAAGAGTATGCGGAACTCTATCAGACATGCCATTAAGAAACAAAGCTGTCGTGTGAGAATATACAAGTTTATCAGAACGGTTTTGAACTGTTTTATATTCATCAGGAATGTTATCTTTCAGAATATAATTCCCATGAGATTCTTTAACCAGAATATCTTTAGAAACAAGTTTCTGTATATCTGATCTGCTGATTCCAGAATTATTAAGTGTTTTTGAAGAAACAACATCATAATTGTCGCCTATCAGTTTTCTTACCTGTTTTACTGTATATTCCATCAGACCACATCCTTTCATATCGTTCTTTAATTTTATCATATTAACGAACGATATAAATATAAGTTATAAAAACAAAAAGCTCTTTCGAGCTTATTACTTGATATGGTGGAGCCGGAGGGATTCGAACCCTCGTCCTAGAATAATCCCACATTTAAACGTCTACAGTTTAGTTTAACTTTTTAATAAGACAGCACTAACGGCTTAAACTACCAGGTACTGAATTCCTCTTTTCGGTTTTCGGATGACAAGAAATGAAGGCAACTTGTTTTTCCTAGTGTGTGTTTACGACTGACTGCTACACGCTTTACAGTCAGAAGCGCTTAAAGCCTACGTCGGCTAATTAATTAAGCAAAAGCTAATTCGTTGTTAGCGTTTATTTTAGTTTGATGATAAGGTCATCACTCCACTGCAGTTTAAATCAAACTAGACCAGTCGAAACCATAATCGACCCCATGTGTAAATATTATATCAAAAATTATTCATCCTCTTAAATCATCTTCAAAGATATATTTATGCACGAAATTCGCAAAGCCGTTATGTTCGCAATCCTCTTCTGTTATATAATCAGCTACGGATTTACAGTCATCTGATCCGTTTAAAAGACATACACCCATACCACACACATCTATCATTTCATAATCATTTGACATATCGCCAAATCCCGCAACTTCACTTATATCAAAGCCATGAGACTGCGCAAACCTTATAACGGCTGCACCCTTATTGGTTTTGGGATTGGCCAGTTCATAGAGATTATCCTGGGTTTTAAAGCCATAGAATTCCGGATGAACATGTGAAGATACATAATCTTCAATCTCTTTCATCATACCTGTATCATATAAACGATATAATAGTTTGGCATTTGGTTCAGCATAAAAATCTTCATATGATTCAGCCAGTCTGAAACTTTCTACTTCCCCGTATTTATCTAAAGCCTTCAGATATTCCTGATCATCCTTTTCAAACATACATCCCTTACCTTCATAGATAAAGAGATTTGTATCTTTTTCATAAGGTTTCATAAACTCAATAGCCTTTTTTATATCTTCACAGCTGAGATAGTTTATAGCTTCTATCTCATCCTTTTGCTTATCATAGAGCTGTGCTCCATTCATTCCGATAATAGCTTCCGGTTCAAAATCCAGTCCCCATTCACGAATCGTCCTCGACAACTGATAGGCTGGTCTTCCTGAAGCTATACCAAAAAGATATCCATTTTTATGAATCTCATTAATGGTATCAATGGTAAACTTCGAAAGAATTGAATGTTCAGCGAGTGTACCATCTATATCGGCTACTATCATTTTTATCTTTTTATTCATTTATCCTTCTACTTTTGTGAATTTTACAGTCCAGCTGTTGCCTACTCCTACTGAATAGGCTTTGGAGAATGAACCCTGGTTGATCGCAATACCCATACAGTATACCGAATTCATGTATACCAGTGGAGCACCGATGGATACTTCTGAGAATGATGTGACATATGGAAGTTCTGATGAGAAGACCATCAGATGTTCATGGAATATTTCTACCTTTACTTTCTGTCCGTAATGGATATTCAGTTTTGCGAAATCTTCTCTAGAAACAGAGGTCCATAAGGAACCGAATCTTACATCCAGGATATCTACCTGACCGGTAACGGAATTATCAGTAAAGATACTGTCAAATGTCGGAAGTTTTACGACATCTTCCACATTTAATAAAGGTCCTACACCTTCAAAATCGATAACACCCGATGCCAGTCTTGCGCCGGTATAGGCATAGACATCTCGACCATGGAAAGTATATGACTGTTCAGAGTCTTTAAGACGGTTTGTCTTTTCGGAGATTTCTCTCATCTCTTCAATACCTACACTCTTGGCGACATGAGTAAGTGTACCATTGTCCGGTGTAACGATATACTGACCGTTTTTCATTTTCGCAACTACTGATTTACGATGTGATCCAACACCTGGATCTACTACTGATACAAAGACTGTACCTGCAGGCCAGTAGCTGATCGTCTGAAAAAGACGGTATGAAGCTTCAAAGATGTTGTACTGGGTAATTTCATGAGTCAGGTTCTGAATATTGAGCGTAGGATCTACCTCATAGGCAACCCCATACATGGCACTTACCGCACCATCCACAAGACCAAAATCCGACTGAAACACAAGGAACTTATTCATAAACTTTCTCCCTCTAAAACATTTTTATTTTAACAAAAAAGCGCTTTAAGCGCTTAATTATAATTGAACTATCTCTTCTGTCGGATAGCTTTGACCAACCTCTTCATAGCTTATCTTACTAGAGGCAAGTTTAGCTCCACAATAGGCAAAGACATCTCGACCGTGAAAGATATCTGATTTTTCTGACCATTCATTGCCGTGATATCGATTGATATCCTGATCAATGATTCTGCATTCAGTTATCTTTTCATATTTATCAATTACTCCAAGAATTCCATTATCAGGAGTAACGATATAATGACCTTTTTCCGTCTTGGCCACTACAGCCCTTCTGGATGTACCAACACCTGGATCAACTACTGATACAAAGACTGTACCTTCTTTCCAGTAAGGCATTACTTCCACAAGATTCTTACCAGCCTTTTCAATGTCAAAGTTTTCTACATTATAGGTAACAGGATATACTTCAAGATTTTTATCGACGATCTTGCAGACACCTGCCATCGGTGAAGGCATACAGCCAAAATCTGTCTGCATTACTACACAGTTCATCTATCTGCCCTCCTTTGATACACTAATAGTCCAGTCTTTTCCGGTTTCAATACTGTATTTACCGATATAGCTTCCCTGATTTATACCGATACCCAAAACTCCATCAGAAGAGTTATACATTACTTCTTCACCTATTTCTACCCATCCGAATGATGCGAAATAAGGAATGATATTATCAACAATCACATCTTCATTATGTTTAATAATGACATGAACCTTTTCATTGACTTTCAATCCCGCCTTTTCTGCAGCAGAAATAGAAATACTTGATTCAAGATTACCGAAACCCTTCATCATTGAAGAAACATATCCTGTAACCTTACCTTCACTTACTTCACATTCAAGTTCTTCATTCATCACAATTTCCGATACCGGATATTCTTCTCCGACACCTTCAAAATCGATGATGCCTGAGGCAAGTCTGGCGGCGCAATACGCAAACAGATCTCTTCCATGGAAGATGGAAACCTTCTCCGTACCTTTTAATCTGTTTCTTGTCTCATCTATAACTCTTATACCATCTACACCGATTGTCTTTACTAGATCATTTAAAGAACCATTATCCGGTGTAACAACATAGGAACCGTTCTTGAGCTTTGCGACAGACGCCCTTCTGGATGTGCCAACCCCTGGATCAACTACCGAAACAAATACTGTACCTGCTGGCCAGTAGGCAACCATATTGTTTAATGAGCGTGACGCTTCACGTACATTGAATTTTTCAACTGAATATTTGCAGTCAAAGACTTCAAGTTCCGGGTCGACTTTTTTGATAGTGCCATACATCGCACTTCCGCCACCCATACCAAAATCCATCTGCATTACTATAACCGGTTTCATACTAATCTGCCTTTACCGGTGAAATCTTCACCTTGTATACTGAAAGATCATACGCCTTTAAAAGTTCAGGCAGTTCTATCTCACAGAAGTTACCCTGATTAACAGAGATCTCCACATAGTCATTACTGCATTCATTCATAATCAGCTCACCCGGTTTAACCCATCCGAAGGACTTATGAAACATCATGACCTTATCAAACACAACCTTATCTTCTTTAATAAACTCAACTCTGGCATAATCACCGGTACTGATACCGATTTCCTTAATCATTTCATTAGGAATCGAAATACCGACATTACCGAAATGATCATGAGCGCTGGTAATTTCGCCATAGGCCATACCGTCTCTTATTTCCGCTGCAGGTTTAGGGAAGATGACAATATCTTTCACATCATACTTTGGACCTACACCTTCATAATCAATAATTCCTGATGCGAGTCTTCCCGCGGTATAGGCATAGACATCGCGACCATGGAAGGTATGATGACCTCCAGAACCAGGTAAACGGTTTACTGTTTCATCTATTTCTCTTACTTCGACTATATGATCAATCACATAGCTTAAGGTACCATTATCAGGAGTAACGATATATGAACCATTATCCAGTTTTGCGACGCAGCTTCTTCTAGATGTACCGACACCTGGATCAACGACTGATACAAAGATTGTACCGTCTGCCCAGTAAGGATAGGTTGACTGAATGATCATACCACCCTGTCTGATATCATATTCTCTTACTTCATGACATAAATCATAGATTCTTATTTCCGGATCAATCTTAGAAATAACCGCTGTCATAGAAGCGGGTAAACCGGTTGAAATGCCAAAATCAGACTGTAATACTACACATGGTTTCATATTCATATCCTCTCTATTACAACTTTATAATCACCAGGATTCTCTACCTCAAGAATCTGGGGAATACAGGTATTGATAAAACTCTTGAGATTAAGACCGATATCCATATATCCTGAAGAACCGTTAAAGATAACAGGTTCACCAATACCTACATAACCAAAGGATGGCTGATAGGTCATCTCTTCCTGATATTCAATATTATTATCTTTTGTAAAAGTAACTCTTACCTTATCGCCATGATGGATATTGGTACCTTCAAATTCATCAGTACCGATAGAGAAAGTGATATTGCCGAATCCTTTAAGTAACATCGACACTTCACCTTCAGCTCTTCCATCACTGATTTTAGCTTCAGGCATCTTAAAGAAGAAGATATCCTCCTTAGTTAATGGTGTACCTAAATCTTCCATGGCTTTGCCGTTAGAAAGATCCGCTACCGCTCTGACTAAGACATATCCATCATTTCCGTATTTATCTTCATCAATAAGTACGGCACCCTTAAACCCAAAGTGTTTTACGCACATTGTAGCCGTGCCGTTATCATAGGATACGATGATACTGCCGTTATCTGTTTTAACTGCTACAGGCCTTCCTTTGCCCATTAAAGAAAGAAATAATGAATTATCAGGCCAGTAAGGAAGCGTCGTAAAAAGATATGCGGACAGCTGCATGATATTATCTTTTTCAAATCCCACACTGCAGGATTCAACAATGGTATCAGGACTTAAGGTCTTTATTAAGCCACAGACCTTTCCTGGTTCTGTAGAATATAAACCGCAGTCAGAATGATAGGCTATTACCTTATTCATTATTAAGCCTTCTTTACTATCATCTTCCAGTCAGGTCCAAAGCCAAGATTATAGTCAACCGTCGCATTGCCGCGGTTTTTGGCAATCATGACCATTCTTGTTTCAGATGAAAAGACCAGAGGTTCACCTACTTCTACATATCCGAAAGTAGGAACGAGTTTCATGACTTTATTCAGAATCTCTTTATTATCATTTTCCACGATGACTCTTACATCATCACCATATTCCATACCGCTTTCCTTTAACCAAGGGAATGGGATATTTGTACCTACAAGGCCAAAGTGAACAGTAGCTTCTACAATCATTCCTGATACTTCACCGTCTTTGTGTTCAGGATGAATATAAGGAGCCTCTACAACCTCATCTACAGGATATTCAGGACCTACACCTTCATAATCGATAATTCCTGATGCGAGTCTTGCGCCGCAATAGGCATAGACATCTCGACCATGGAAAATATGAACATCTTCAGAACCTTTTAAACGGTTAACAGATTCATCGATTTCTCTTACTTCTTCAATAAGACCCTGTTCCTTCATATAGGTTAATGTACCGTTATCAGGTGTAACAATATATGAACCGTTATTAAGTTTTGCGACACAGCTTTTTCTTTTGGTACCGACACCTGGATCGACGACCGATACAAATACTGTACCTTCAGGCCAGTAAGGAAGCTGATACATTAAAGATTCAGAGGCATCAAGCACATTGAACTGGGCAACATCGTTATTGCCGTCATCAACCTTAAGATCATAATCGACCATGGCACATACGCCATGCATAGCGGATACAGATGAAGAACCTGTTCCAAAGTCTGTCTGAATAACCAAATTTTTCATATAATCTACCTTCTTTTATTTTTTGAACCACTTCATGAAGAATAAAGTATCAATCGCATTTACCGTGACAATTTCATCTCTTGATAACCATGGGCACCAGAACTTCGCTGGCCATGGATTGATGAAGCGGTACATCACTACATAGTATACAGTTGCGACAAGTAAGAGTACAGTCAGGGCTCTTACAATCTTATCCCCTTTTGTAGGTTCGGTTTCCGCATAATATGTTCTCTTTTTATTCTTGCCATAACCTCTTAGATCCATCGCGTTGGCGATATTTCCGACCTTACCGAAAGCGGTAAAGATTAACGGTACAAGTAACAATACATAGTTCTTGAGTTTGGTAAAGAAACTTACACCCTTTCCCTCAAGTTCTAGACCCCTCATCATCATCGAATTACGGATATTCACAAAGTCTTCCGCAATATCAGGAATGGTACGGTAAGCTAAAGAAACAATTGTTGAAATCTTATAGGAGAAACCGCACTTGTTTAAACCTGAGGCAAACTGTGATGGGGTTGTCGATAAGGCAAAAGCCATAACTGAGGCAAAGGATACTGTTCTTTTTAGGAAGACGATAAAGATATACCAGAGGAATTCTTTAGAGATATAGTATCTTCCTGCCTGCCATATGATATGTTCGGCACCGACATTGTTTAAACCAGCCTGCGGGCTTACAAAAAACAGCATGATATTACCTATCAGCGTTACCGTCACAAAAGTAATAGAAAAGACGATGATGATAGGTTTATAGTTAGGCTTCATCGAAACGATTATTGCCACATTGATAATCAGTAAAGGTACAAGGATACGGATATCAAATGTTGAAATGATAGCCACTGTCATTACCAGCAGCATAAACACCTTGGTAAAACCGCTCAGCTTATGGAAGAATGTTGGTCCCGGATTATAGTTGATCACAAATCTATTGTTCATCTGCCTTCATCCCCCTTTCAAATTCAATGAAATGTCTGATAGCCACTTCCGGTTCTACACCGATCTTGACTGCCAGATTATATAATGACGTCTGTTTAAGATGAGCTCTTTTAATGGTTTCATCATTTGACAGTACTGAGAAGACCTTATTGGAATCAATCAGTTCACCATCCGCAAAGACCACAGCTCGATCTGTATTTTCAATCGCAAGATGCATATCATGTGTAATAAACAGGATTGTCTTTCCATATTCTTTATTCAATACATTAACGAAATTCATGATATCGGTATAACTCTTGAAATCCTGTCCTGCCGTAGGTTCATCAAGAATAAGAATATCAGGTTCTAAAGCCATCATTGAAGCTACCGTAACACGCTTTTTCTGACCGTAGCTTATGGAATCTACAGGCCAGTTACGCATCGGATAAAGATTACAGGTTTCAAGAGCGTTTTTGACTCTTCCTTCTACTGTTTCTTCATCCATGTTTCTTAAAGTAAGCGCCAGTCCTACTTCATCCTTAATGATATCTTTTACAATCATCGTATTAGGATCCTGCATAACATAACCGACCTTTTCACCGATTTCTTTGACGGTCATATCCTTGGTTTCCTTATCACCTATGGTCACAGATCCTTCAGTAGGTCTGATGATACCGCAGATCAGTTTGGCAGCTGTAGATTTACCGGCTCCGTTTTTACCGATAATTGCCAGTCTTTCACCTTTCTTTACATCAAAAGAAACATTCTTTAGTACTTTCTCATTACCTTCATAGGCAAAGTCGACATTCTTGAATGAGATGACATTTTCACCATCATTTTCTTTTAATGTCTCTCTTTCTTCTCTGAAGAATTTCACGAGTTTGTCTTTATTTTCAGCACTCAGTTCAAGTGTTTCCAGATCACAGATATTCTTGACATTTCCAATTTCGCATCCGGCATATTTCATCGCTGTCAGATATAAAGGTTCTCTGATACCTGATTCTTTTAATAAAGCTGATTTAAGCAGTTCTTCAGGTGATACATCCGCAACGATTTCGCCTTTTGACATCAGGATGACACGATCTACAGGTTTATATAAGACATCTTCAAGACGGTGTTCAACGATGATGATGGTCTTATTGGTTTCTTTTGAAAGATCATCGATCAGTGCGACAGCCGTCATACCCATCTGCGGATCTAAAGCCGCTAAAGGTTCATCAAATATGAGGACCTTTACATCATTGGAAAAGACGCCCGCAATCGAAACCTTCTGTTTCTGACCGCCGGATAGTCTGAATGGAACATGATCAATAAAGGCATCCATATTTACGACATTGAGGTTTTCATGGATTACCGGTAACATTTCTTTTCTTGGGACGACATCATTTTCCATAACAAAGGCTACATCTTCTCCTACTGTCAGACCCACAAACTGGGCATCTGAATCCTGTAAGACTGTACCTACATCATTTGACAGTTTAAAGATGGAAGAATCCCTTGTCTCATTACCATTGACTTTGCAGCTGCCTGTAATTTCCCCGTTGAAAGAGAATGGAATCAGACCATTGATGCAGTTGCATAAAGTTGATTTGCCACTTCCGGAAGAGCCTAAGATAAGAACCTTTTCACCTTCATAGATTGTGAGGTTGATGTTCTTTAATGTTGGGTTCTTCTGTGTCTGGTAGCGGAATGTAAAATCTTTGAATTCAATTACCGGTTTTTTCATGATAGTCCCCTTTTAAAAAGAAAGAGATGCGCTTTTGAAAAGCGCATCTCTATTAATAACAGAATGATAAATTATTCTTCAGTAAGATTTGAACGGCCTGCGTATCTCTTTGCAAGCATATAGATAACTGGAAGACCAATTACCAGTTCAATCAGAATGTTACCAACAGAAGCGTAAACACCCTGGATTAAAGATACGTTCATATCGCCACCTTCAAAGATAACAGTGAATACCTGAGCGATAACACCGAAGGCGATAGCGTTACCTACAACAACGCAGATAGCGTACCAGATCATATGTTTAACATCGAACTTGCCTTCTGTAACTCTTGCACCGTATAAAGGTAAAGCACCAACGAACAGACCAGCAACGAAGTTAGCGATAGCCCATGCAGGATAGATACCCCAGCCACCGATCAGGTCGGCGATAACGTTACCAACACCACACGCAACAGCTGCAGGTAATGGTCCATACATTGCACCAACTACTACTGGAACGATCATAGCTGTAGTTAATGAAGTGTTTGTGAAGATAGGAATACTACCATAGTTCATTAATACACCGAATAATGCAGCACCAATCGCAACAGTTACGATAGTCTTAGTGTCCCACTTACCAAGAAGAAGACTGCCAAAATTTTCCTTTTTCATAATTTCCCCCTTTTGAAAACATTCCATGAAATATAAAAACCCATCATCAGATGGGCTTTATTTTTTATCCGATACCCATCGATCAAGCTTTAGCACCCCACGGGGGTTGCTGAGGTTTCATCGAGCTTGTCTCTCCACCTCTCTTCATGGATATCAATATATTAGCACTAATCTTCACCGTCAACAATACGTAAAAACAATGAAAACGTTTTCTAAATTTTCTTTTACTTGACCATTACATGTCTGGCTGCATTTCCGATGTTTGTGATGGAAATCATAACCTGACCATCTACAGAAGATGTGTATACCAGAATGTCTGTAAGTTCGCTTTCGCTTCCTTCAGTAAACGCAAAGATCTGAGTATCTGGAGCTTCATCCACAAAGCCTGCAGAGATCTTTCCATCAACCGGTTCATCTACAGAAAGTGTATCCGCAAGGTTGTAGCCTGTAAGACCGCAGATTGCCGGATAATCAACAGCTGTAGCTTCCAACTTGCCACCGCTCATATTGAAGGCGTCATTACCGAAACCTACCAGAATTCCATGACAGTACATTGCCATACTTTCGTTTGATGTAATAGTTGTTTCACCACCGGTAATATCAATGATGTTTGTTTCAATTGCGATATCGCAGCTTACAACATCTACACCACCACCATTGATGAATACTTCAGAAGTTGAATAGATACCGGCACCTAATGGGTTGTTGATATCAGTATAGCCACCGTTGAAGGTAATGAATTCGCCCGCAATACCGGTAGTGCAGTCAGATACGACAATTGTACCGGCATTCATGGTAACCATGGTACCGCCAACACCTAAATCAGAATTTGTAACACTGATAGAACCGCTGTTTACAGTAACACCATATCCGGAAGATTCAATACCTGTACCTGTATTATCCATTGCGACAACAGTATTGTCGTTGGTATAACCGCCGCCTGCTGAAATACCAAAGTGAGCGGTATTTACAGAAATTTCAGAATCCTTCGCATTAACGAAAGCTCCACCATAGATACCATAGTATGTATCGGCATCAAGAACGTACTTGATACCATCCATATTGATATCACCAGATTCAGCTGTAAGGATACCCGCAAGAGAATAACCATCCATTGTGATAGAACCGTTGCCTGAAATATTTAAGGCTGCAGTTTCGGCATAATCGAAATTGTATTGATCCTTATCAGCCAGATACTGAACCATTACAATACCTGCAGTATATGTACCTTCACCAGACACCAGCTTATTGTCACCTTCAAGTACGACATTAAGATCAGCTTCACCGCAATAGGTAATAGTACCGTCTACTTCTTCATAGCTTCCGCCGGAGAAGAATACAGATACCTTATTTGCCCCGGCATCAATAGTAGCGTTGTTCAAGGTTAAGGTATTTGTATCCTTATCATAGGTTACAGTACCATCACCCAGCACATCGCCGGATTCACTTACGGCAGTACTTCCTACATAAAGAACAGCGTCTTCAGCAGGAGTATCACTGCTTCCGCCAGATGATGAACATCCCACTAACGCAAAGACCATCATCACTGACATTAAAATCATCAATAATTTTTTCATTTCTTTTTTCTCCATACGCATTATTAAATGCTTACTAAAATATTTAAACACTATATATAAAGAAGTCATAATAATGACTCCTTTGAATATCTTATTCTTCCCAGTAATCAGTAAGTTTACCATCCTGATAGTTATAGAATTCATCCATATCTATCCAGGCATAGAAATCTGAATTGATCAGTTCTTCCTTTGTCGATACACGCACTCTGATATCAATATAAAGATTTGATTCCGCAATATAGTAATATCCATCCTTAATACCAATCAGAATAGATATATGACCATCTTCCGCAAACAAATCTCCTACTTTAACTTCATCCAGAGATTCATAAGTGATTTCATACTGTGGACCGATATCAGAATAATCATAGTTTTCATCATCAGGACCAGCCCCCATATCGTTTGGATCAAATCCGCCATTAACTAAAGCCCAGGATACAAAACCTGCACAGTCCAAAGAATTGATCTGGTTGATACCTGCAGGATTGGATAAAAATGCGCAACCCCATGGCTGCGGTCCATTGATAACCGCTACAAACTCTTCAGCCTTATAGATATTCAGATATAATCCTTCATGATAATATCTTCCTTCACCTTCACAGGTTGGACCGGTAGGATACAATCTTCCGTTTTCAGAGAAATATGACATATGCCAAGGAAACTGCAGTACCAGGAATCTTGCCGCCTCAACAGCCCCGGCTCTTGTGCCATATCCTTTTTCCGCAACCTTGCCAGCCAGTACCTCATCAAGATATTCATTTTCTTCAACACTGTAATAGTTACAAGGCAGCTGTTCCTTATCTGTAGATATATAAGGAGCCGTAATCATATCCGTTACTTCAATATCATAGATACTTATACCATCCGATAAAGTTGTAACCCCATTAGATATGCCCTTTACTCTGCCGTTAGTAACTAAAGCGATACTTCCATCTTCCGATACATAATCACTGTTATCCAGTGTATAGTATTCGCCAACCGCCAGATATACCTTGGCATGTTCAACAGGATCAGGTAATACTATAATCTCTTCTTCAGGTTCTAGTTCAGCTGTATCATAGTATGGCTTTATAAATGCCTGATAATAGGCAAGTGTTCCACATACCAACAATAAAAGAATCAGAAATATTCTGACCAGCTTTGTATTGGCGTTTCCTGCACTGTTTTTTCTCTTATTTTTGACTTTCACGCTCATTATCATACCATGATATACTGAACTTATCATGAATTTTAAATCAATTATAAAAGGCATATTAATTTTTATAGTTATTTTTAATACATCAGGATTTCTTTTTTCATATAACGAAATCGATTTATCCTATACTATCAATCCTGATGATAATTCCATCAGTATCACTGGCAGAGGACTCAGTAAATGCAGAATCGCCATCTCAGAAAGCGAAGACCCGGATGAAGAAACATATGAAACAATCACTAAAGATAACAGTTACAAGCTTGATGATGGCGAATACTATATCGTAATTAAAGACAACAAAGACAATATCATTCCCTTATTCAATGAAGGAACGATATCTTTAACTGTGGATAAAGACTATCTTCCCTTATATCCGGTAGATGAAATTATTGATATTGAATACAGATACACTTCTATCGGACCATCCAATATCACAATCAGTTCTGATAATGAAGGTGTCGTAAAAGTCAAAGACAATAAGCTGTATACAATATCAGTGGGTATCGCCAATATAAATATCACATCCAATAATATGTCAGATTCTTTCAGTATTGAAGTAACTGATCTGTATACAAAACCCAATCCCGATTCTGATGAAAAACCGATTCTTAATAAGTTGCTGATAAGTGATCCTGCAGAAGCTGAAAAGCTTGACGAAGTCTTAAGATTAAAAATTGAAGAGGCAGGATTTGGAACCCGCGCAGGTGTAGTTGCTGCCGCAAGATTCCTCGCCCTGGAATTCCCGTATAAGCTGTCTTATTTTGCGGAAGGCGGAAGACTTGATCCTGTAAGCAGTGTACAGTCGGATGGTGAAGGCCGATACTATCATTACGGCTTATTCTTAAGTGAAGACAAGTTTGATGATCTTGGACCATCTCTATATGGAAGAGCTACGTGGGGTGAGTACTTCAGAGAAGATAACAGTAATGATCATTCAAAGGATGAATATTATCTCAACGGTAGATATGTACCCGGCGGTATCGGAACCAGTCTTTATCTTTCCAAAAGACCTAACGGTTTAGACTGTTCAGGATATGTCTCGTGGTGCTACTACAACGGTGGCTTTGATTTTGGTGATCTTGGCGCCGGATCTCCAGGAACTCATGGAATGAGCGAACTTGGAGAACTCGTTTTTATCAGCGATGAACTTCTTGAATCAGACCGCATAAAAGCGGGTGATCTTGTGGGTTATGAAGGTCATATAGGTATCGTCATCGGTGTAGATGAAGATCATATCTGGATTGCCGATACTTTACTGACAGGTTTAAAAGTCACCTGTTATGAAAGAAACGAAGAATCTTTTGAAGAACTTCCTAAAAAATTATTTGAAGAACTTCATGATGATCCTTATAAAGAAACCTATGAAGAACCGTTTGAATATTTTATTCTGATGGATGATGAATACAAGGAAGACGGCAATTATACAGCCATGTGGGAACAATAACCACATGATATACTGAATATATTATGAAAAATAAACTTTTAAAGTTCATTTTATTGCTGCTTATATTAATTACCGGAGCTCTTGTATATCTTCTTTTTAGTAATGAAGAAGCCTCCGCTTCATATATCATCAATCCCGATAATACGCTATCCATCACAATCTCAGGAACTGATATCAGTAAATGTACTATCGCCATTTCTGATACTGATGAAATAAGTGAAGATATCATTTTTGAAACATATGATCAGAATAAAAGATATGAACTGAATGATAATGAAAACTATATTCTGATTAAAGACAGAAAAGGAAATATAATCCCGATAGAAACCGAAGAAACAGTATCCTTAAGCGTAAATAAGGATTATCTTCCTTTATATCCGATAGATGAATGTATTGTTATAGATTACACATGCACTTCCATCGGTTCAAATAATCTTATAATCACATCCGATACTGATGCGGTTGAAATAACAGATAATCAGATTTATACCCTTTCTAAAGGTATTGCCAATATTACAATTGAATCCAACAGTAAGAAAGAAACATTCACTATAGAAGTAACTGATCTATATACCAGACCAAACGCTGATTCTGACAGTAAACCTATCCTAAAAGAACTGCTCATTACTGATCCAGAAGAGGCCGCAAAACTTGATGAAGTATTAAGAATAAAAATTGAAGAAGCTGGATTTGGAACCCGTGCAGGTGTTGTTGCGGCAGCCAGATTCCTCGCCCTTGAATTTCCTTATAAAATCGCCTACTTCTCAGAAGGCGGTAGACTTGATCCTGTAAGCAGCGTCCAGTCTGATGGTGAAGGCCGATACTATCATTACGGTTTATTCCTTAGTGAAGACAAGTTTGATGATCTTGGACCATCACTCTTTGGAAGAGCTACGTGGGGAGAATTCTTTGATGAGGATGACAACAATGATCATTCCATGGATGAAATCTATCTTACCGGAGGTCTTGCCGTGAGCGATATAGGAACACACCTCTATCTTTCCAAAAGACCTAATGGTTTAGACTGTTCAGGACATGTCTCATGGTGCTACTACAACGGCGGTTTTGACTTTGGAGATCTGGGTGCCGGAGGTCCGGGAAGCCATGGTATGAGTGAACTTGGTGAACTGGTTTATATTACCGATGAACTGTTACAGTCAGATCGAATTAAGGCAGGAGACCTGGTGGGTTTTGTCGGACATATCGGTATCGTCATCGGTGTAGATGAAGAACATATCTGGATATCCGATAATCTTATTACCGGTCTAAAAAATACCTGCTATGAAAGAACCACCCAATCATTTGAAGAACTCGCTGAAGAACCATTTGAATACTTTATCCTGATGGACAGTGAATATAAAGAAGACGGTAATTATACTGCCATGTGGGAAGAATAGTTAATCACGGTTTACATATAGTGGTATCATTTAAAAGTAAAGAAAAAGATTGGTATCATAAATGAATTTAAGAGAACTGCAGATCGGACAGAGTGCCCGCATAACAAACGTAGGTGGTGAAGGTGCCTTAAGACAGCACTTTCTTGATATGGGTGTCATTCCCGGTGCCGAAATAACCTTAATAAAATATGCACCTATGGGTGATCCCATGGAACTGCAGATTCACGGTTATGAACTGACACTGCGTTTATCTGAAGCTGAAAAAATCGATATCGAACTCATCGATAAAAGAACTAACGCTCACGATCATATAAGTAAGATCAATCCATCAGCTCACCCTGGTATCGGTGAAGATGGTGTTTTATATCATAATCATAAAGAAGACAAGCCTGTCATCCCTGATGATGAGGTGATTACTTTTGCGCTGGTTGGTAATCAGAACTGCGGCAAGACTACCCTTTTCAATCAGCTTACCGGTTCCAATCAGCATGTCGGAAACTTCCCTGGTGTAACAATTGATCGAAAAGACGGACAGATACTGAATCATCCAAATACTTTAATCACAGATCTTCCAGGTATCTATTCCATGTCTCCATATACCAGTGAAGAAATTGTATCCAGAGACTTTGTCTTAAAAGATAAACCTAAAGCCATCATCAATATCGTCGATGCCACCAATATCGAAAGAAACCTGTATCTTAGTATGCAGCTTCTTGAAATGAATATACCAATGGTTATCGCCTTAAACATGATGGATGAATTAAGAGAAAACAACGGTGTCATTGATATCAATACGATGGAAAAAATGCTGGGAGTACCGGTCGTACCGATATCCGCTGCCAAAAATGAAGGTGTAAAAGAACTTATCGATCACGCCATCCATGTCGCCAGATATCATGAAGTTCCTCAAATTACCGACTTCTGTAAAAACGAAGACCATGGTGGCGCCATACATAGAGCCATACATTCCGTTGAAAACCTCATCGAAGACCATGCCTTGAACAACGATCTTCCTTTGAGATTTGCGGCAACAAAAGTCTTAGAAGATGATGAACTCATCATTGAACAGTTAAGACTTGATGATCATGAAAAAGAGATGCTCGAACATATCGCCTTACAGATGGAGAATGAATCCACAATGGATCGATCTGCCGCCATCGCTGATATGCGTTTTGACTATATCGAAAGAGTAGCTGAAGCTTCCGTCTATAAACCTCAGGAAAGTAAACAGCGTATCCGCTCCGAAAAGATTGATAAAATCTTAACCGGTAAATATACTGCTATTCCAATCTTTATCCTGATTATGGCGTCAGTATTCTATCTGACATTTAATGTCATCGGTCTTTTCTTTCAGGATCTATTGGATGCGGGTATTTCATGGCTGGCGGAAATGGTCGATATTGCCCTTACAAACTTCGGTGTCTCTGATATACTTCACGGACTTATCATTGAAGGTATCTTTGAAGGTGTAGGCTCTGTCTTATCTTTCCTTCCGATTGTTGTAACACTGTTCTTCTTCCTTTCTTTAATGGAAGATTCAGGATATATCGCCAGAGTTGCCTTCTTTATGGATAAACTCTTAAGAAAGATAGGTTTATCAGGAAGAAGTATTGTACCGATGCTGATCGGATTTGGCTGTACGGTACCAGCCGTAATGTCTACACGTACATTACCTAGTAAAAGAGACAGACATCTGACAATTCTTCTTACACCATTCATGTCATGTACGGCAAAACTTCCGATATATGCCTTCTTTGTGAATGCCTTCTTTAAAGAATACAGCGGTCTTATCATGACCGGATTATATCTTCTTGGAATAGTAATGGCGATTATTGTAGCTCTTGTATTCAAGAATACGATGTTTAAGGGTGAAGCTGTTCCATTCTGTATGGAGCTTCCTAACTACCGTACGCCTTCTGCCAAGAATGTTCTGCAGCTTATGTGGGATAAGGCTAAAGACTTTATCTCAAGAGCCTTCTCTATCATCCTTGTTGCCACAATAGTTGTATGGCTCTTACAGAGTGTATCAATTCATTTTGAACTGGTTGATGATTCATCACAAAGTATTATGGCAACAATCGCCAATATACTTGTACCTCTATTCAAACCTATCGGTTTAGGTGACTGGCGAATCGTTACAGCGCTGATATCAGGCTTTATGGCTAAAGAATCAGTAGTAACGACCATGGGTGTCTTATTCTCGGGATCTGTTGAGACAAGTCTTCCAGCTATCTCCGCTGCCTGCCTTTTAATCTTTTCATTACTTTATACACCATGCGTTGCCGCAATAGCCGCTATCAAAAGAGAGCTGGGTGGCAAAGAAGCGATATCTGTTGTCGTCTTCCAGTGTGTTCTTGCCTGGTTTATGACCTTTATCGTCTATATATTATTAAATGGTATCCTATGAAACTGATAGATATCATTATCATTCTGATAATTGTTGTGATAATAATTATCGGGTTTTATTTCAAAAAGAAAAACAGCTGCTGTGACGGTAACTGCAGTAACTGTTCATCCAGTTGTAAGAAATAAAAAGATTTATTCGCTCTTGAATAAATCTTTTATTTTACTGTTCAGCGTTAGCTTTATTTACTTCACGCATATGTCTTCTTCTATCAAGATTAGTCAGATACTTCTTTCTTAATCTGATATCATCAGGCGTTATTTCCACAAGTTCATCATCGTTGATGAATTCAAGTGCTTCTTCAAGTGAGAAGATTCTAGGCGGCACAAGTTTCATCGCTTCATCGTTACCCGTAGATCTTACAGCGGTCATCTTTTTGTTGACGGTAGGATTTACTTCCATATCCATATTCTTGTTGGAGACACCTACGATCATACCTTCATAGATTTCGGTCTGTGGTGTTACAAACATCTGTCCATGATCCTGAAGATTCCATAAGGCATAGGTCATTGCCTTACCGGTAGCGTTAGAGATAAGTACACCGTTTGCACGCTGTGGTACTTCACCCACAAACGGCTGATATTCAATAAACTTTCTGACCATGACACCTTCACCCTTGGTATCATTGATGAATTCACTTCGATAACCTAATAAGCCTCTTGTAGGAGCGTGATAGATAACCTTGGTATATGATCCTTCATCCTGAATATCAATCATCTGTCCTTTTCTGAGATTCAGTTTATTGATAACCGTACCTGAATATTCATTAGGTACAGAACATATTACTTCTTCTACCGGTTCATGAAGCTGACCATCGATATTCTTCATGATAACTTCCGGACGTGATACGGCAATTTCATAACCTTCTCGACGCATATTTTCCAGAAGGACTGAAAGATGAAGTTCACCTCTTCCGGATACTCTGAAGGTATCAGTCGTATCAGTTTCTTCAACCTTTAAACCCACATTTACTTCAAGTTCTTTTTCAAGTCTTTCCTTGATGTTTCTTGAGGTGACATATTTACCGGATTTACCCTGGAACGGTGAAGTATTTACCATAAAGTTCATACTCAGTGTAGGAGCTTCAATTTCAATCTGCGGACGTGGTTCATAGACATCCTGAGGTCCGACTGTATCACCGATTTCAATATTCTCAATACCGGAAATCATCACGATATCGCCACACTGAGCTTCTAAAGCTGCCGTTCTTTTTAAACCCTGATAGGTATAAAGATTGGCAATCTTGCGGTTTTCTTTTTTGTTATTGTTGTTGCAGATGGATACCATCTGGTTCTGTTTTATTGTTCCTGCGTATACTCTGCCTACTCCGATTCTACCGATATAGTCATCATACATCAGAGCACTTACCTGCATCTGTAATGGTTCTTCCATGAAATCAGGATAAGGTTCTACATGCGATACAATCGTTTCAAATAAAGGATTGATATCGTTATTGGTATCTCCTGGATTGTATCTTACAATTCCTTCTCTTGCTATACCATAAAGGATTGGGAAATCAAGCTGATCATCATTGGCATTTAAATCAAGGAACAGATCATAAACTTCATCGATAACCGCATTGATACGTGCATCCTTCTTATCAATCTTATTGATCAATAATATAGGTCTTAAACCAGCTTCTAAAGATTTCTTTAAAACGAATCTTGTCTGAGGCATAGGACCTTCAGAAGAATCTACCAGCAGGATAACCGTATCAACAGTCTTGATGATACGTTCTACTTCACTGGAGAAATCCGCATGTCCTGGTGTATCAACAATATTTATTCTGTAATCTCTGTAGTTAATGGAACAGTTCTTGGAATAGATGGTAATACCTCTTTCTCTTTCCAGATCATTAGAATCCATTACCTGAGATACAATTACTTCATGATCATTAAACACATGTGACTGTGCCAAAAACGCATCAACCAGTGTTGATTTACCTGCATCGACATGTGCTATAACAGCTACGTTAATAATCTTTCTGAATTCCATACCCTACTATTTTAATAATATTAAAGATTAGTTTCAATAATCTTGATACTTATTTCTCTTATTTACACATAAAAAGAATGTCTCATACGAAACATTCTTAAAGATTATAATCAAATGATTTTTCAAAATCCCCAAAGGAATATATCTTCATCGTTTTACTCTTTAAATGATATATACATGAATACTGAGTCTTACCTTTGTCATTTCCATTGGTAGGATCCTGAGCGATTAATGATAAAAGATTTTTGGCAAAGTCTTCTCTCATTCCACCCTTTTGCGTTCTATATAATCCTGCCTTGATACATTCATCTCTTCCACACTTACCATGGAAGCCGTCCTCTGTACTTACACGGTAATTGGTCGCATGATTGATATCAATGACATTCATCCTGTTGTCTACCCATTCAAGCAATCTTGATTTACCTGATTCATCCACCAGCATAATATGATAATCACTTCCCGGTACTACGGACTTCATATTGAAACCATCCGCAAAAGCTACAGCTTCATCAACATTTGCACAGTTATCGAGCATCATTCTCATCATAATCGGAGGAATGATTGGCGGTTTACCAGGCATGGTTGTATCATTTGTTGTCATATGGGCAATCCAGGCTTTCTTATCAGTATTATTTACCGCAATACTTCCTTCCCTTCCATGAAGATATAAAGGATCAGGTGTTTCATCTTTATTTTCTAAAACATACAATTCATCAAATTCCGGAACTTTTGTTTCAGCACCTTCATATTCAATCTCTTCCCATTCAACTCTGTTGACCAAAGCCATAATGGATACACCAAGACCTTTTTCATTGATACCATCCATACATAGAAAAGGCATCATCACAAAGGCTGACAGATCAGATTTGCCATCATCTGCCATACCCTCTTTAATCATTCCGTTTTTATAATCCAGCCAGTAGGCATCGCCGACACCTATTGATTTATATTTTGCCTTGGGATTATTTCCTTTAACAATGACATTGAGCCCGGTTCTTTCATTATGTCTGTCGTTCATGAAATAGTGACCGTAGTCATAGTTACGGCATAACATATATTCACCTTCAAGATTCTTTGTGAAGAAAGTTGAACAGCCGGCACTAAGATAGAGCTTAAACTGTTCAGGTAATGAATAGTAATCATAATCACATTCCATCTCATAGAGATAGCCTTTTTCATCTACTCTTCTGATAGAATCTAAAGCTTTTATATAGCTTTCATCATTTATTATTGCGTGTGGATTCATATTACTCTGCCATTCTCTTTTTTATAGCTTCCTGCTTTTCCTTCTCAATGTCCAGGAAGTATACCATTACCAGCATAAACACAAGCACAACACAAGGCACGATACCAAGTAATGCACAGATAGTATTCTTGGTAGCGATAGTCTGATTGAGTTTTAAGGCTTCATCAAAACCGGCAGCCGCTAAAGCGAAAGCCATAGCCTGTGTAACACCGGCTTCAGCGATCTTGCTGGCGAGGTTATCTCCTGTTGATACCATCGCATCAAGTCTTCTGTGATTCTGAATTTCAACGACGTCAGAAATCGTATTACGGTTCTGATTGAACATGATGAAGGTGATAGTACCACCCATACCGACAGATACCGCGTTGATATAGACAAACGGTGCATAGTAAGGATTGATGATAAACGGAATCTTGCCGATAATCTGAATCAGTACACCCAGATACATAGTGTTCTTTCTTCCTAAGATAGAGTCAATCTTGGGTGTTACAAACGACATGATTACTGATACTACAAGATATATGGCAAGGATTGGTGTAGCTGCCGCACTTGAACCTAAAATATAGGCTGCATAGTAGTTGATGGAAGCCATAATGATGGCTGTACATACACCATAACCCATAATATAGAACATATTGAAGACCCAGGACTTGCAGCCAAACAGCATCCTGTAAGTCTCCACAATCGTCAGTTTTTCTTCATGTACTTCCTGTTCTTTTACTCTTTCCTTAGTCGTGAAGTAATGGAAGAGACATCCCAGTACCATTAAGGCACCCATGAATAAGGCAGTTAATAATAAAGCCTTCGCATCACCCTTACCGATGATGGCGCCCTTTTCCTGAAGCCCACCAAAGAGTCTTACAATCGGTGTAACCGCAACAGCTCCGATACCAGAGCCGATACAGCCACCCAGAGATCTGAAGGCATTGATGGATTTACGGTCTTCATCTGAATCTGTAGCCAATGCTCCCATACCGTTATAGACGATACCTCTGAAAGTATTGGCGATTTCATAGAAGAAGAAAATCACAAGACTCGAAATAACCGCAAAGGTCTGTCCCAGATTGAAATCCGCAAACAGTAAAACCATACCAGCCGCCCAAGGCAAGGCAATATAAATAAGATATGGTCTTATCTTTTCACCTGATTTGAACTTAACATTACCGGCAAATACACCAATAAGCGGATCATTTACGACATCCCAGATAGTACCTAAAGTCATCATCGTTCCAGCTGTAAGTACCGGAATCTGTAAGACATTTGTTAAAAATATAAGATAATAAAGACTCTTGAAATTAAAGACGATATTGGCTGATGCCGAATATGACATAAAACCAAGTTTCTCCAGTAGACCAATTCTTTTTTCATTCTTTTCCATGGTCATCTACCCCCAAAAATATATAGATTTATTTTACTCCATTAATAAAAGTTTTAAAAAAGATATTTTTGTGTTATGATATTTTGTGCATGCACCAATGGCGGAATTGGCAGACGCGTATGATTCAGGTTCATATGGGGCGACTCGTGCAGGTTCAAGTCCTGTTTGGTGCACCACTATAAAATAAAAAAGACTGCTCAGCAGTCTTTTTGTTTGAGTCATCAATTAAAGACATAATTGTCAAGTATAATAAATATATCCTTACCATATAAATTTCAAACAGAATTATACGAGGTGATTTATAAATGTGTGAGAAAGAATTGGATTTTGCGCTAGGATATTTTACGGTTTTTCCAGGAGATTTAAAAAACAGTTCCAGCAGTAAAGAACCTTTTTTATATATCAGGGAAGACTGTCCTGAAGACATCAGAGAAAGACTTCTTGTTGAATGGGAAAGAGTAAAGAAAGAAACCAATGAAAGACATAAACAAGGGATATATTCATCAAAAGATTATTTCTGAGGAATATATGAGTAAACAACTTTTTTTAATGTATTGTTGTATCTGGAATATTAAAAAGACTGCTCAGCAGTCTTTTTCTTTATTTTGTAGGATCTTGTTTAAGCACAAACTTTCTGATATCTTCTCCAAGTTCCTTAGAGTTTTCTTCAGAAATATAGATCATATGTCCTGACTTGTATGGTTTGATGA
>JAUNIH010000018.1 GCA_030523555.1 Erysipelotrichaceae bacterium | reverse complement strand
CTTTAGTTTTAATATGGCGGTGCGTACGGGACTCGAACCCGTGATCTCCTCCGTGACAGGGAGGCACGATAACCAACTTCGCTAACGCACCAGATGGAGCAGATGAAGGGAATTGAACCCTCGTGTCCACCTTGGCAAGGTGGCGTTCTACCATTGAACTACATCTGCAGAATTTTCAGAATTTAATGGCGAAGAAGGAGGGATTTGAACCCTCGCGCCAGACGAGCCGACCTATGGCCTTAGCAGGGCCACCTCTTCGACCACTTGAGTACTTCTTCATCAATACGCTTTGTTGTCGAATTCAGCGCTTATTTATATTAACATACTATTTTTTTATGTGCAATAGTTTTTATATCTTTATAAACTGCTGTATATAAGGATGAAATCATTATATGTCTATTATGTTAAAATGTCATTATGAAAGTTGCGGAATTTTATAAGGTAAGCAGAAAACAGTATGAAAAAGATATTAAGAATCTTTTTGATATGACTGATGATTCATATGATCTTATTACCATTCCCTATAGAGCTACTAAGGGCTCTGCCGGATATGATTTTGTTTCACCTATAAGTTTTACACTTAATCCCAATGAAACCATAAAGATACCTACAGGTATAAGATGTCATATGGAAGAAGAATATGTACTTGAGATATATCCGAGATCTTCTTTAGGGTTTAAATATCAGCTTAATCTTTTAAATACGGTAGGAATTATCGACAGTGATTATTTCAATGCGGATAATGAGGGACATATTATTATCGGGATGGTAAACAGGGGATACAAACCTGTTGAAATCAAGGCAGGAGAACGTATTGCTCAGGGTATATTCCTGCGGTATTATCTGGCGGATGAAGAAGAAAACGATACGGAAAGAAAAGGCGGATTCGGTTCAACCAATTAAGTGTCCATAGCTCAAATGGATAGAGCACTTGATTCCGATTCAAGAGGTTGCGGGTTCAACTCCTGTTGGGCACACCATATAGAGATTAATGGGTATAAAATGACCCATTTTCTTTTGTGCTATAATTAAATAGTTTAGGAGGCATATTTTGACAGAATATAACGTTACATTGATCGTAAATAATATCTGGCAGGTATTCAGAGTAGTTCTGGATATCGGTTTTATGTGGCTTGCGATATATATGGTAATGGTTGCTGCCCGAAACAATTCGCGAACCATACAGATATTCAAAGGTATTATCCTTGTTATTTTTATAAACAGTGTGGCAAAACTGTTCGGTTTTACCACTATAACCTACTTTACTGATCTCTTTTTAAACTGGGGACTTCTGGCGATAATTATTATCTTCCAGCCGGAAATCCGTGCCATTCTTGAAAAGATCGGTACCACCAACAACAATATGTTCTCGAAGATTGGTACATTGTTATCCAATGAAAAAGAGAATCTTGTTGAACAGCTTTATCAGGCGACAATCACCTTATCGCAATCAAGAACCGGTGCTCTGATTTCAATTGAACAGTCACAGTCCATGCAGGATTACATCAAGACCGGTATTGCGGTAAATGCGGAAGTAACCAAGGAACTTTTATGTTCCATCTTTATGACAACTACACCATTGCACGATGGTGCCATCATTATCCAGGGTGACAAGGTAGCCTGTGCCAGTGCCTACTTCCCGCCAACAAGCGTCAACCTTTCTTCAAGATACGGTGCCAGACACAGAGCGGCTTTAGGTATTGCGGAAGTTACTGATGCATTGACGATTGTTGTATCGGAAGAGACCAGTGCCATTTCCATTGCGGAAAAAGGACGTATCTTCTCTGTTGATGAACAGCAGCTTAAAGAGTATTTACGAAGAGTTATCTGTAATGATGTCACAACCATTGAAAAGACAACCCGTAAGAGAAGCTCTTTACTGAGTGATGATGAATCAGTTGAGATTGAAGTAGAAGAAGATAAAGAGACTGAAAGAAAAGGTTTCTTTAATTTCGGCAGGAAAAATGAAGAAGCATCATCTGAAGAAAATGATATGAAGGTTCCTGTAAACAACCGTTTAAAGAAGAAGAACAGCTATAAGCCATCCACTCCTAAAAAGGAAGAAGAAACAGAAAGTGAAGCGGATTTTATAGCGATTGAAGATAATCTTAATCAGGAGGCAGACGATGGAAAACGATAAAAGAGTTGAAACTGCCAGAAAGATAGCTGAGAAACATGCCAATTCAGGCAGAATGGTGATGTTTGAAAATGTCGGTAAATTCATAAGATGGTTCTCCACCATTATCGATAAGATTTTCTATTCGCCAAGATATGCACCGGTATTTGCCTTACTGATAGCTTTACTGGCATACTTTGTCACAAACTATGACAGTTCATCTGCGACTATTACCAGTTCCAAGGTATTATCTAATGTATCCATCAATACGCGATACAATTCCGGAACTTTTGAGCTCAGTGGTGTGCCTCAGGCATGTGAAATCGTTTTGACCGGTGAAGCCGGCAATGTTACCAATGCTGCATCCAAAAAAGGCTACTGTCAGGTTGACCTTGAAGGTTATACCGAAGGAACTCATACGGTAAAACTTACAGCTCAGGGATATGGCGACAGTGTATCGGCAATTATTTCTCCAAGTGAAGTCACGGTTACCTTAAAGAAAAAGACGACCATGCAGTTTGATCTGTCATATGACTACATCAATCAGAATTCCATGGATTCCAGATATATTCTTTCCGAACCTGATTTTTCAAGTTCAGGCAAGATTAATATCCGTGCATCTCAGGATACCCTTAATTCCATTGCCATGGTTAAGGCTTTGATAGATGTAAGTGGTGCTACAGAAGACTTTACTATCAGTGCACCTTTAGTTGCCTATGATAAAAACGGAAGAGTAGTAGATGCGGAACTTGTTCCATCAAGTGTTGAGGCTACAGTTCATGTATCTTCTCCTAGCAAGGAAGTACCGATCAGACTTAATCCTGTAGGTACCATACCTGTAGGTCTCGCAATTGATTCAATTACGATTGTCAATCATCAGACAGCTACAATCTATGGATCTGAAGCAGTCTTAAGCGGCATCAGTGAAATATATGCCAACTACGACCTGTCTACTGTTACTGAAGGTGTTGATAAGGAAATCATGCTGCCGGTAACTTTACCTGCTGGTGTCAGCAGTTCGACCGTTACCGTTGTCAATGTCAAAGTTACACTGGCTATAGTTGAGAATAGAGAACTTGCGGATATTCCGCTTAATGTTCATGACAACTTCAATAATCTTGCGGTATCAGAAATCGATGCGACGACAGCTACCGTTATCGTTTCCGGTTCCAATACCAACATCAATGCCATCAGCGAAACAGATGTTGAAGTATACTTCACAATGCCTGAAGAACCTGGAACCTATACTGTTCCGCTTTATGTAACATGTGACAGTAATCCTTACATCAGTTTAAGTACGAATCCTGTCAATGTAACAATTACCGTTATAGCTTCCAATCAGTAATCAAGGTATGGTTTATCCATACCTTTTTGAATATTTGGAAATAAGATACTATGGTTTATAATAGACTAGTAATATATCAGGAGAGATAAAATGGGAAGATATTTTGGAACAGATGGTATCCGTGGCAAAGCGGGTGTCACTCTTACAGATGAAACAGTATACAGAATAGGCAAGTTTGCCGGTAATTATTATAAGAACGGTAAGATTCTTATCGGTATGGATACCAGAGAATCTTCCAAAGGTTTTGAAGCTGACCTTATTAAGGGAATCAATGAATCGGGAAGTGATGCGTATCTTCTGGGATACTGCTCAACTCCATGTCTTGCGTATACTACGATGAACGAAAAGTTCTCGGTAGGTATCATGATTTCTGCTTCACACAATCCGTATACCGATAACGGTATCAAGCTCTTCGCCAATGACGGCTTTAAGATCGGGGATGATATCGAAGGACTTATCGAAGACTATATCGATGTACCTGAAGGTATTGAAACTGTCGGCGGTGGCAGGGTTGTTGAATATTCTTCTGCGATAAAGACATATCAGGAATGGCTTTTAAAGAGCTATCCACTGGATATGAAGGGCATGAAGATATGCGTTGACCTGTGTAATGGTTCAAACTGTTATACAGCCAGGGATGTCCTTGATAAGATCAATGTCAGTGCTACATATCTCAATGAAAGTCCTGATGGTACCAATATCAATAACCATTGCGGTTCTACACATCTTGAGATGCTGATGAAAGCTGTTAAAGCGGGTGATTATGATCTTGGTTTTGCCTTTGATGGTGATGCGGACAGAGTACTCTTTGTAGACAGTAAGGGCGAACTTGTCGATGGTGATAAGATTATGTATCTTTTATCCAAATATCTTAAGGAAAATGGACAGTTATCCAATAACACTTTAGTTACTACGGTTATGTCCAATATCGGATTATTCAAATCAGTCAAGAAGATTGATGTTGATATCGATGTAGTTCCTGTAGGTGACAAGAATGTTACAGATTCAATCGTTAAAAATAATTTCTCTGTAGGCGGGGAACAGTCAGGACATATCATCTATGCCGGTGACTGCTTCTTCGGAGATGGTTTAAAGACAGCACTTTTTGTCTTAAAGACACTCAATTACTATAACTGTTCACTGGCTGATGCGGTTAAGGAAGTTGCGATCTTCCCTCAGTTACTGGTTAATGAAAAGGTTAAAGACAAAAAGATCGTTCTTGATGATGAAGAAATCAAAGAAAGAATTGATGAAATATCAAAAAGACTTGGTGATAACGGCAGAATTCTTGTGCGTCCATCAGGTACAGAACCGTTAATCAGAGTAATGGTTGAAGCGGAAGATGACAAGACATGTCATGACTGTGTATACGAAGTTATCGATCTGATCAAAGAGAAGGGTTATTCATTATAACCCTTTTTAATTTATAATTATTGTATGAAAAGAATTATCAATATCGTTGAAGATGAAAAGGATCTTAACGAACTGGTTAAATCATATCTTGAAAAAGAGGGTTATGAAGTTCATTCATACTATACTTTTGATGCAGCTTATGCACATCTTCATGATGAATGTGATCTTTGGATACTTGATATCATGCTGGATGACAAGTCGGGTTTTGATCTGATTGAAGAAGTAAAAGGGATTGATGCCAATAAACCGGTTATCTTCATGTCCGCAAGAGATAAGGAATTTGACAGGATTATCGGTCTTGAAAAAGGATCTGATGACTATATCACCAAACCTTTCTCACCTAAGGAACTGGTATTAAGAGTAAACGCCATAATCAAAAGAGTATATAAGGACAGTTCGCATTTACAGACTGGACCTTATCTTATTGACGAAAGCCAAAGAAGCATTTCTAAGGATGGTGAACAGATAGATCTTACTACCAAAGAGTTTGAGTTATTGATGCTGTTTGTAAGAAATGAGGGTTCGGCTTTTTCAAGAGAACAGATACTTTCCAAGGTATGGGATGAAAACTATTACGGATCTGATCGTGTCGTTGATGATACGATGCGCCGTTTAAGAAAGAAACTTCCTGATCTGAATATTCAGACGATATATGGATATGGATACCGTTTAGGATGAAAAGAATAAGTATCTGGCTTAGAAGTTTTACACTGCTGCAGCAGTTTCTGGCGATCGTTTTTCTGACGTTCGCTATTTTAATATTCTTCGTCTTCGGTTATCTCAACAACAACGTCGATCAGTTTGTCAACGCTCAGATGTATACCTATCTGCACCGTTCACAGAGTACATATATTTCTTCCAGAGATGATATAGTGGAAAGCTCTGTTGTTCATCTTGTATACAATAAGGAATCAGAAAGATTTCTGAATAATATACCTGCAGATTATGAAGAGATGATTTCCGGTATAGATTTCAACAGTATTGTTTCAACAACCGACGGATATTATGATGCTGCAAGCGAAACGATTGTCTACAGTATTACACCGTTTGAAGATAATTATCTTTTGCTTTCTGTTGTCAAATCAGACTTCAGAACGGAAGTTAAGGCAGCACTGTTTAATGGTGTTGTCAATGTCACGATGTATGTGGTAATTGGTGTTATCGTTATGATTATGGTCTGGGTTATGTCTTTAATCAGACCTATCAATCAGATGACAGGTTATGTCAACAATATAAAACTGAACCAGAAGGCAACTCTTGAAATTGACCGTAAGGATGAAATAGGTCAGCTTGCGGAATCTTTATCAACCATGCATGAAGAACTGACAAGACAGCAGTCTATCAGAGATGAGATGGTACAGAATATCTCTCATGATCTAAAGACCCCTATAGCGACCATCAAATCGTATTCTGAAGCGATAAAGGATCACATCTATCCATACGATACATTGGAGAAAAGTGTAGATGTCATATCAGAAAATGCCGACCGTCTTCAGAGAAAGGTATATTCTCTTATTACCTACAACAAAATGGATTATATAGTGGATAAGGATCCGGGTGTACTTAATCTTGAAATGGCACCGCTTATCAATAAAGTCATTCTTAATGTACAGGTATTAAGAAATGATATCTCAATTGAAACTGATCTTAATGAAAAGGTTATGTTCCATGGGGATGAAGAACCATGGCGTGTAGTTGTGGAAAATCTCTTGGATAACGCCTTAAGATACGCTGAAACAACAGTCAGAATTACACTTAAGGATAATCTTCTCGAAGTCTATAACGATGGACCGCTGATTGAAGAAAACAGACTGGATAAACTGTTTAAACCGTATGAGATGGGTAATAAAGGGAAGTTTGGTCTTGGTTTATCGATTGTCAAGAAAGTTACGGAAGTATACGGTTATTCAGTTACCGGCGAAAATATGAATGATGGCGTTGTATTTAGAATATTTACGCTTAATAAAATGAAAAAAGCCAGAAAGACAAGAAAGGAGACTAATAATGCCTGAAGTGGAAATCATGGGTGTAAAGACCCATTATGAAAAATACGGTGATAAGGGTGATAAGGTTCTTCTTCTGCATGGATGGGGACAGAATACAGAAATGATGGCGTTTATCGGCGAACATCTCAAAAATAATTTTGAAGTATACAATATCGATTTTCCGGGATTCGGCAAAAGCGCAGAACCGCCATATGCCTGGGATGTTGAAGAACACACTGAGTATATACATGAATTCTGTAAGACTTTTGATATTGAAAAACCGGTTATTATCGCTCATTCCTACGGCTGCCGTATAGCTCAGGTTTATGCCAGCAGATATCCTGTAGAAAAGATGGTTTTAACCGGGGCAGCAGGCGTCAGAGATAAAAGAACTGCTGGATGGTATATAAGGACATATACCTATAAACTGGGCAAAAAGATATTATCCATACCATTCCTGAAACCTTTAAAAGAGAAGATGGAAAAGAATGCGGGAAGTGAGGATTACCGTAATGCCAGTGGGGTGATGAGGCAGATTCTTGTCAAGGCGGTCAACTATGATACAAGCGATATTTTACCGCTTATTAAATGTGAAACATTGCTGGTATTCGGGGAAAATGATGATCAGACACCTTTATCAAAAGGGAAGTATATGGAAGAACATATGCCTGATGCCGGACTGGCGGTTTTTGAAAATGATGATCACTTCGCCTATTTCCATCAGCCTCAGCGTTTTAATGCCGTACTGGATGCCTTTTTATTAAGAAAATAGGTATAATAGTAACTGATGTTGAGGTTTTGATGTCACTTATTATGAATACGTTTGAACTGTGTCTGGAAGTCGTTGTATTATGCGCACTTTCATTTACCTATATTAAGAATGCCCTGCATATGTTTCAGCAGAATCGTTATGAGCTCTACCGTTACAGCAGGTGGCTTTTTGACAGAAAGAATCATAATTTTTCTGTATCACTGATTTTTGCGGGATTACTTGCGGGTGTATGTCTCAGATTCAGTGGTTTTCAGGCTGTCTGTTATGTGCTTTTTCTCGATCTGATTTTTGCGTTATACCTTCTTTATGCAGAATCCAAAAAGACTTACATTAAAGAACTGGTACTTACACCGCGTGTAAAAAGACAGATTGTATGTTTTAGTATACTGTGGCTGATTTTTGTCTTATGTTCAATGACATTTATCGATATCTGGTTTATTTCCATCATGATGATGATCATGCCTTATTTCTTTATTTTCCTTGTGGGTGCCTTAACCTATCCGATGGAAGAAAGAATAAAGAAGGGTTATGAAAATGAAGCCAGAGATATCCTTGATACAAACTCTAATCTCATCAAGATCGGTATTACCGGATCATATGGCAAAACATCTACCAAAAATATCATTACCGATATCTTGTCCGATCATTATCTTACTCTGATGACTCCGGCGAGCTACAATACACCAATGGGTATCACCAGAACGGTAAGAGAAATGATGAAACCAATACACGAAGTATTTGTGTGTGAAATGGGTGCTGACAAGGTTGATGATATTTCCTATCTGATGGACTTTGTCAAACCGAAATACGGTATTGTGACATCTATCGGTCCTCAGCATCTCAATACCTTCCGTTCAATGGATAATATCATTAAAGAGAAGATGAATGAGATTGAAATGCTGCCTGCAGATGGAGTGGGTTTTATCAATCTTGATAATGAATATATCAGAGATTATGAGATTAAGAATACCTGCAGAATAATCAGTGTATCTATTGACAATGAAGACGCTGATTATCGTGCTACCAAGATTGTCTATTCAAGAAGCGGAACCAGTTTTTCTCTTAAGATCGGAAAGCGTTACTATAAATTCCAGACAGCATTACTGGGTAAACACAATGTCACCAATACTTTAATCGGTATAGCCTTAGGTATTGAACTGGGCATGAGTGTCAAAGAGATACAGAAGGCTGTAGCCAATATCAGACAGGTTGAACACCGTCTGGAGATCAAAAAGATCAACGGCTATACCTTTATCGATGATGCGTTTAATGCCAATCCTTTGGGCTCCAAGATGTCTCTTGATGTCTTGTCTATGATGCCTGAAAGAAGAGTTATTGTAACTCCGGGTATGATTGATCTTGGTGAAAAGGAAGATGAAATAAACTATGAGTTTGGAACCTATATGAAAGACAGGGCTGATTTTGTCATTCTGGTAGGGGAAAAACAGACAGAATGTATATTAAAGGGATTAATTGACTCTGGATTTAAGGAAAACGGGTATCTTGTTACGAATAATGTAAGGGAAGCGTTCGACTATGTATATACTCATTTCTCTGTGAACGATACAATTCTTCTGGAGAATGATCTGCCGGACGCGTTTAATAAGTAAGGAAGTGGAATTATGAAAATCTGTGTTGCTGTATTTTTTGGTGGAAAGTCTACCGAACATGAAATAAGCTGTATCAGTGCCAATCAGGCGATACATGCGATCAATGCTGAAAAGTATGATGTCTTGCCTGTCTATATCTCTAAAGACTCTGAATTCTATATTGGTGAAGAGCTGATGGATCTTGCCAACTATTCTTCATTTATCAGTAATCCTGAATCGGTACTTACCAAAGTAAAGATCTATAAGGGTGGTCCTAGAGTCTATGTTGAACCGGTAAAAAAGAGTTTTATATCATTTACAGATAACAGAAGAACCATTGATGTGGCATTCCCTGTAGTTCATGGAACCAATGTTGAAGATGGATCTTTGGCAGGCTTCTTGCAGATGATGGATCTTCCTTATACATCATGTGATGTTTTAGGTGGGGCAGTAGGACAGGATAAGGCTGTCATGAAAGATATCTTCAAAGCTGAAGGTATTCCAATGGTTGACTATATGGTTGTTCATGCGGGTGATTTTATAGACAACTATAAGGAATATTTTGAAAAGGCCAAAAAGATCGGATTCCCATTGATTGCCAAACCTGCAAATCTGGGAAGTTCTATCGGTATCGAAGTAATAAGGACTCAGAAGGAATTCAAAGAGAAGGTTGAAGAATGTCTAAAATACGACTTCAAGGTCGTTGTAGAACAGATGATTGAAGAACTTAAGGAAGTTAATATTTCCGTTATCGGAAGCGTTGATAAGAACCGTGTTTCCGCTATTGAAGAAGTAACAAACGGTTTCCTGGATTTTGATAAGAAATATCAGCCTGGAAGCGGATCTAAAGGTGCCAAAGGTGTAAAGACAGGTACCAAGATTCCTGCCAAAGGCCCATCCAAAGGCATGGCTTCTACTGTCCGTAAGGTTCCTGCCGATTTAAGTGCTGTTCAGAAAAAGACCGTCGAAGAAACAGCTGTCAAAGCTTTCCGTGCCTTAAACTCACACGGCTGCGTAAGAATTGACTTTATGATCGATAATAAGACCGGTGAAGTCTACTGTAATGAAATCAATACCATTCCTGGATCTCTTGCGTTCTATCTCTGGAAAGAAGTAGGCATGGACTTTGAAGAAGAATGTGAAGAACTGATCAGAAATGCCCTTAACAGATATGCCAGAAGATCAAAGAAGACCTATTCTTTTGATACGAATATTTTAGACAACTACAAGAAATAAAATGAAGAAGAATACACGTAAAATAATTATCATCCTGATTATTTTCTTTATGCTGGCAATATCCATACTGCCATTCTGTTTCAGATGAGAAAAATATCTTTTATACTGTTAATCCTGATACTTCTTTGTGCCTGTGCCAAAACGACAGACCAGGTACTTGAAGAGATGGGATATTCATTAGATGAAATAGATCTTATTATGACCCTTTCTGAAGAAAATCAGAACCGTTTTTTGGATACCTATGATGAAAAACTTTTAGGTATTGTCACCAATCCTTCATTCAAAGAAGAAAATCTTGATACATATCTTAAATACTATGGAGAAATGGATGATGAACTGATTTTTGATTTTGTCAACAGGGATATCATCAATGATAATAATCATCTGCAGTTAAAAGAGATTTATGAAAGTCCATATTATGTTTCCGGAAATGAAGATTTATATTTTCAGTATCTTGGTGAATATGATGATATAAGAACGATGATGGAGATTGTTAACACGAAAAGATATCTTCCTTTATATGAGAATGTAGAGGTAAGTGATACATCTTATGATTATCTTCTTCTGGTAAACAAATATTATCAGCTGCCTAGTGACTACGAACCGGATGATCTTGTGGATATAGAAGGGGCACGCCATACTGTACAGATCAGATCGGTTGTTAAAGATGCGTTTGAAGAACTCAATAAGAGCGCAAATGAAGCGGGGTATAATCTTGTGATCTATTCAGCCTACCGTTCCTATGCCTATCAGGAAGGTTTATACAACAAATATCTTCTGACTGATTCTATGGAGAATGTTGATACATATTCCGCAAGGCCGGGACATTCTGAACATCAGAGCGGTCTATGTCTTGATGTGAGTTTACCAGGTGTAGATATAGATAACTTCTATATGACTGAAGCGAGCAAATGGCTTGCGGAAAACTGTTATGACTATGGATTTATTATCCGTTATGAAGAAGGCAAGGAAGATATTACCGGATATCAGGCGGAACCATGGCAGATAAGATATGTAGGGAAAGACGCTTCTAAAAAAATACAGGAGATGGGTATTACATTTGATGAATACTGGGAGTGTTTTGTAAGGAATGACTAAAACCAGAAAATATATCACTGTACTTCTTATACTGGCTATAATTCTGATACCTGCCGGTTTATATGCGTATAATATCTACCGTTTTTCTTCTGGTGATGCGGACATACCTTCTGAACCTATCGAAGAACCTGTAACAGTTGAATTATCTCAAGATCAGCTGATGTGGTGGGATAACTATGATATCAATCAGGATTATGTGGGACAGGTGAGATTTGTTTCAGGTCTGATTGATCAGTCCTTTGTACAGGCCAAATCGGTATACAGGGAAGACGGTACAGCCTATGTCTTCTATGATGAAAACGGTAATGTCATAAATAACGTTGATGATTACACCGGCAATGATGTCTATATCTGGACCAACTGGAAGAGCGGGGAATATGACTACAATGATGAGGGTGGTTCTGTATTCCTTGATTACCGCAATACTCTGGATGATCAGAATCTTATCATCTACGGCCATCATTTTTCCGTATGGAATGATGAATCCAGAAGTAAATCCTTTACACCTCTGGAACAGCTTCTTGATGAAACAAACTTAAAAGACAATAACGTTCTCGAACTTATTCTGGAAGACGAAAAAAGGACATATGAATTATGGGCCGCATATGAGATGGATTTTACCAGCCAGAATGATCTTGATAATCTTCAGTACTGGCGTACTTACTATGATATTTCCTTTAACGGAGATAAGGAAGAAGGGTATTATCAGAAATATATCAATAATGTTGAAACAGTAAGGTTATATGATACAGGCGTAAATCTGAGCACAGAAGACAAAACTCTTACTTTGCAGACATGTATATCCGGATATACCGGTATAAAATATGAAATTGTTGTATTAAGATTTGTGAACAGTGAAAAATGGCTTACTTATTAGTCATTTTTTTAATCCTTAAGTATAATTTAATAAGTGAAGATTCTTTCAAGATTTTTTATATTGTGTTTTATAGTATTTTTCTCTCTTTCAGATGTATACGCTGATGGTTCTTTTTATTGTGTATATGACAGTGAAAGCGGACTCTATCAGGAATTCACATCATATAATGAAGCCTATTCTTTCTATAATGACAATATTGACAGTTATCAGAACCTGGTCTTAAAGGATGACAGCTCAGTTCTTAAAATGGAATATGGAGTTATATCATTCAACAGCGAAGGATGCAGCCTGGATACGACATACTATTCTTTAAACAATAAAGAAAATGATACGATAAACGGCTGTTATGGAAGTGATGCCTTATATCTTTATGAAGACGGGAATAATGTTGTCTTTCTGATGTCGGGGGCTGTTGGTTCTGTATCCAAAGACAGTATCAGTCTGTATCCGTATGAAAAGGGTATGAAGATATCTTCATATTATGTTAAAGACACTTATCTTTATCACAATATAAAGTCTAATATGGAAGATTATTATTCATATTCTCTTAAACTTGATAAGGATGTGAAAGGTTTAAGAAACAGTAAAGAATATTTCAGTTATGACGGACATTATTTCTATGATGATTTCTATCTTATGAGTGATGATTTAAGAAATGATATCAGAGATAATTCCGTCAATTATGATAATCCATACTATAACTATTTCCAGTATCTTTCTTATCGCACAGTTTCTTCATACAGCGCTTTACAGTTTGAATCATATCTTCATGATGAAATGGGATTTATGGGTATGCTGAATGGATACAGCGATGAAAATAACGATGGAGCTAATGATATCGTAAACCGTTCACAGCTGTATGATATTGCCGATGAACTGATTGCCAATCAGTCTATCAACGGTACAAACGCCTTACTGTTACTGGCAAGCGCCATCAATGATTCAAGTTATGGAAAATCCTTAGAAAGCTATTACTATAATAATCTTTTTATGAATTCTTCCTATAACAGTGACTATCAAAGACAGACCAGATATTTTGACAGCGTTTATGAAAGTTTAGACAATTACGCCCATTACACCATCAACAGAACCTTCGCCAACCGAAGAAATTCATACTATAAGGGACTCTACCTCGGAGACCGTAATGGCGGCATATGTTTCAATTATTCAAAGGATCCATATTATGGTGAAAGAGTCGCATCCATCTGTTTTGAGATAGATGAAAAAATGGGATCTGAAGATAGGAACAGATATTCTCTTGTGTTTATGAACAAGGGAAGCCATACCTTATATACTGATGAAACACTGAGCGATTCTTTATACAGTATTTCCAATAATCAGGCTGTATATCCTTTAGTATCAGAAAACGAAGGAATATATGAGATACGATATGATAACTCCAATAAGGAATATACCTGTGATTTATATGATTCCACAGCCTATATAAATCAGGAGGATATATCTTTTATCATGTATGGAAATAATGATGTGAATAATACATACAAAAATGTGGAAGTGAATTTTGATGGAGGTATCTATCAGGATAAGGGTAGCATGTCTTTACATCTATTGAATGAAAATGATACTGAAAGTATTGTTCCGTACAAGGAAGGATATGTGTTTACCGGATATGAAAAGACCTATGATGAAGAAAGTAATACCTGGACCTACAACGCTTTATACAAAAAGATTGTATCGGTAAATGTAAATGCGGATTTTGATACTTCTATAGATCTTGATTCATATCTGAAATTCAATAATTCCTTCATGATGGTATCCTATGACGATGGAAGCGGGGAAGCTGTTCCTTTAAGCAGTACATATATATCTTTCTATGATAATTCATATGTCCATGATGAAGAACTTACAGTAGATTATAACGGTATAAAATCTGCGTACAGTATTTCCATCACTGATGAAAAAAAGATTCTTCAGGAAAATCTTGATCTGTATCTGTCAGGCAACCTCTATTCTGAATTCAAAAGAAGAATTCTGAATAACGGCAATATCGATTTAAGCTGGAATGATATCCGCATCGCTGATGAGTATCTGTTAAACCGCAACAGAAGAAACTATGTCATGACTGTTCCATACGATGGAGCTGATATATCAGTGTCCGGTCTTGATCTCTCGCTTCCTGATAAAAGAACTTTCTCTCTGATACAGGATATCTATTATCTTGACTTTGCACTGATAGATGATGCCCGTAAAGAAACAATAATGAATGTGGCGGATGCCTATGGATTTAAAGAAGTAAGCGGTCTGGATATCAGTTTCCGTTTCAATTATGAAGATATCCATATGAATACACCGATTATTGTGAATATAAGTATTCCCGATAAGGATATTTCATGTGTATATACGGTATATCATCTTGATCAGAATAATCAGGTTATCAAGTGTAAATCGGTACATTCCTTATACTGTGTAACTTTTGAGGCCAAAGAAGAGGGTTCATATCTGATTCTAAAAAAAGAAAGTTTCAATACTTATGATATGGAAGATTATAAAGAGAATCTTAAATATGAAGATACCGGAATTGATGAACATAAGATCAATATTGGATTCCTGCTGGTGATGGCTATTGTTCTGACAAACTTTATCGGTATTGCGGTCTACTATATCGTAAATACCAGAAAGGATGAAAAATGGAGAGACTACAAAAAATTATTGCAAACGCCGGAGTCTGTTCAAGAAGAAAAGCCGAAGAACTGATATTGGAAGGTAAGGTTACTGTCAATGGAATGGTAGTCGATGAACTCGGTTTTAAAGCCAGCGAAGATGATCATATTGTGGTTGACGGTATAGAACTCTATAAGGAAGAAAAAGTGGTTTATATGCTGAATAAACCTAAAAATGTCATATCTTCCGCCAGTGATGATCGGGGAAGAAGAACGGTAGTTGATATCGTAGACAGCGAATACAGAATCTATCCTATGGGAAGACTCGACTATGATTCCAGCGGTCTGATTCTTTTAAGTAATGACGGTGAACTGATGCAGCAGCTCATTCATCCCAAATATGAAGTAGAAAAGACCTATGAAGTAACCATTGATGGTATCATCCAGGAAAAAGATATCGAAAAGTTAAGAAAGGGAGTACACATCGAAGACTATGTCAGTGCACCTGCCAAAGTAGAACTTAAAAATATCAATCACAATAAATACACTTCATTTCTTCTTGTGACCATCCATGAAGGAAGAAACAGGGAAATCAGAAAGATGTTTCAGACGGTAGGTTTCAAGGTGATAAAACTGCATCGTATAAAGGAAGCCAATCTTGAGTTAGGAAATCTGAAAAGCGGCGAATACCGCCGCCTTAAACCCTACGAACTCAAACAGTTGCGTAATTATCTAAATGGAAACGACCGTAAGTGATTTGTCTTCTTCAGGATCGATATATAAAGTCTTATAATTCTTAAAGGTGACAAAGCCCGGCTTTGCGCCTTTTACTTTTCTGACATTTTTAACCAGTGTATAGTCTACAGGAACTGATGATGAATATCTTCCGGCTGAATAATAGGCAGCCAGATTTGCGCAGATTCTAAGGATCTTTTCCGGTACTTCATCGGCATCTACCACCAGATGACATCCATGATACTGTTTGACATGGAACCAGAGATAATTTGATCTTGCATATTCAAAAGTAAGATAGGAGTTCTGAAGGTTGTTTTTGCCGAAAGTGATAGTATAGCCATCTACTTTTACCTGATAGAGATTTACTTTCTTTTTCTTATTAATGTTTTTATTGCTGTATTTCTTCAGGAAACCGTATCTTCCAAGTTCTTCTTTAATATCCAAGGCATCAGTATAGTTTGCGTATGAGAGCTGTTCGTATAAAGACCTGAAATATTCAAGTTCATTATTTGCGATCTCTATCTGTTCTTCGATGAAGGATTTTCCTTTCCTTTTCTTCTGATAGTTTGCGTAGTATTTATTGGCGTTCTGCTTTATAGATAATTTAGGATCAAGGCTTATCTTCTGTCTGTTCCCTTCATAGTCTTCCAGTTCTATTTCTTTAAGACCTTTTTCTTCAAGATTTTCACAGGTATAAAGAAGATCTCCACAGTTCTTATAGAAATCAAGATTCAGCGCATCATCTAGACTTGCGTTAAGTTTTTCCGTTTTGGTCTCATAGTGTTTGATCTGTCTTTTGACTATCTTGAAAAGGTCATCCGAGATGGACTTTATTCTTTCTTTTTCATCATCTTCGTTATAGATTTGATCAAAACCTTTCTGGATATCATATTCTTCATATGTATCAGAAAGATGGGTTAAAGGGATGATGTGATATTCATAGGTATTGTCAATTCTAGAAAGGTATAGCTTATCTGAAGTTTTAATATCATTTATTATTTCTTTATATGTCTGATTATTTAGTCTGTGTCTTACTTCTTTTTCAAGAGTCTTGGAAAAGCCCTGAAGCTGTTTGACCAGAGATTCTTCAAAGTCTATATCATCTGTAATGAAAGGATCTTTCTTGTTCTGGGATTCTGGAAGGGTAAATACGGCACCGGGAAGGATAGTTCTTCTGGTGTTTTCGTATGGTGGTATCTTTTTAAGGGCATCAATAATCTTACCTTCTTCATCGATAAGGATAATATTGGCATATTTGCCCATCAGTTCTATTGAAAGGGTATAGTGTTTGACATCATAGAATTCGTTGCGGGCATGAAGATGAAGGAGTAAGAGTCTGTCATATTCTTTCTGTTCAATAGAATCGATAATACCATTCAGGATATATTTTCTTAGAACCATGACAAATGTTGACGGTTCAGAATATGTAGAAAATGATTTGTCTGAAAAACAGATATGATTGAAGTTTGAATGAAAGTTCATTACGAGGTTCGTTCTTATCTGATTGGCATGAACATTAAAGACGATCTCTGTCTTTGAGGTCTGCATGATTCTATTGATTCTTATAGGAAGATATTTTTCAAAGTCTTCCTTAACTTTACTTAAGATTATTCCGTCCAAGGCCATACAAATATTATAGATAATGTATCAGTAATAGACAAAATATAGTATTATTTATTAGACAGTTTACTGTTTTTATATCTTTAGAAATATGTTGATATTGGTATTTTTATAGGATATAATATTCTAGCGAATAGGTTCTCTATTCCTTGTCTAGCAATAGACCGTTTAGTCCAAAAGGAGGTAAAAAGATGAGACAATACGAAACAATGTATATCCTCAAACCTACCCTCGATGAAGCTTCTAAAGCTGCATTAATGGAAGAACTTCATGGCATTATCACAGCTCATAAGGGAACTATTGATAATGTTGATGACTGGGGTTTGAAAGATTTTGCGTATGAAATTGATCATATGTCAAAAGGTTACTATGTAGTTGTAACTTACACTGTTGACACAGAAGGTTTAAATGAATTTGACCGTCTGATGGGTATCAATGGTAATGTCGTAAGAACAATGACTATCTCAACTGATGAGAAAAAAGGAAGCAAATAATGATTAACAAAGTTATACTTGTTGGTCGTTTGACGAAGGAAGTTGAATTAAGAAAGACTAATTCAAATACTTCTGTCTGCAGTTTTACGTTAGCTTGCAATAGAAGATTCCAGTCAGCACAGGGTGGACAGACTGCCGATTTTATCAACTGTATTGCGTGGAGGCAATCAGCAGAATTCCTGGCTAGATATGCCAGCAAAGGTTCAATCGTCGGTGTTGAAGGAAGAATTTCTACAAGAAGCTATGATAATCAGCAGGGACAGAAAGTCTATGTTACGGAAGTTACATGTGATTCTGTACAGCTGATCGGTTCTAACAGAAACAGTGCTGAACCTTCAAACTACAGTGCAAATGTCCCTAACAATCAGACATTTACACCTAGTTCAGGTTCCGGATACGGCAGTGAAGAGGATGATTTCTCTTCAACACCATCTCTTGATATCTCAAGTGATGACCTGCCATTCTATTAATAGTAAGAAAGGATATACTAATGGCTTTTAGAAAACAGAGAGTCGGATATAAGAAAGTCTGTTATTTCACTAAAAACAAGATTGATTATATCGATTATAAAGATGTAGAGTTATTAAAGAAGTTTATCTCTCCTAACGGAAAGATTACTCCTAGACGTGTTACCGGTACAAGTGCCAAGTATCAGAGAAAACTGGCTACCGCTATCAAGAGAGCACGTCAGATGGCTTTATTGCCTTACATTGCAGATTAATTTATAAACCTCCACATTTTTGTGGAGGTTTTCTTTAGGAGTTTATAATGAATCAGACAAAAAAGATTACACAGGGTGCCATGATGCTGGCAATCCTGGGTGCACTTATTTTAATAGATAGAATTACTTCTTATTTTTTTACAGAACTGGTAGTACTTATTGTACCTATCATTGTTATTATGTATGCAGCGATGAATACCTTTAATGACGGACTGATATTATCCGTAGGTATTATCATCATGAGTTTTATTCTGGGTAATTTCAATATTACCTATCTTGTTTATACACCTGTAGGTATTATTACAGGTCTTGTCTATGCCTGGCTCAATTCGAAGAATAAGGATCGAAGAACCTTGCTTCTTTCAGCAGTTGTTACATATACTATCGGGGAACTGATTTCCTATTATGTGATATCACCTTTAATGGGTATATCCATTGCTTCCATGATTGAATCATACAAGGAAGAACTGAACATTCTTACCAGCACTTCCGGAGTCGACTACAACGGTGTTTTTGCGACGCTTGGTGTAAGTATGGATAAATATCTTTTTATCATATTACTTATCTCAACTGTCCTGATGGGTATCATGGAGGGACTTCTTATACACCTCTTGACGATTTTCCTTTTAAAAAGGTTTAAAATTAAAGATATTGGTACAATATCTTTATGGGATTCAAAGCCCAATGCCGTTCTGGCATATGTTTCCATTTTCTGTATAATCCTTTTATCTATTTCCGGATTTATCGATAATGAGACATTCCGTTATATATCTCTGACACTTGCCTTACTGGGAAGTATTGTACTTATGTACTATGCCTATATATTCTTTATGCTGTATGGGGCTATAGTATTCAATAAGAAGACCGGTGGACTTGTTATACTTGTGTGTTTCCTTATCCCGGCATTGCTTATTGTGTGTATTATAATCGGATTCCTTTACGCTTCCGGTCCACTTAGAAACTATCTTGAAAGAAAAAGAAACGAAAAACTGAGTCAGTAATTATGAAAACAGAAGCTTTGATCAGAACAATCGCTATCAGTGTATCGACGGCCGTACTGGCAACAATGGGAGTACTTCGCATTGTGCTTAATATTGATACGACAATCGCTATTGTAGTGAGTGTTATTTTTTCAATAGCTTTTGCGGTAATGATCTATCTTCTGGAAAAAGTCAAAATTGAAGCCAAGATGTCCATTGAAAAGAATCTTGATGTTTCGATACGCGAAGCTCTCGATAAGGGCTCTATAGGTATGCTGGCATACAATGATGATTATGAAATTACCTGGATGTCAGAATATTTTACAAATAACGGTATCAACGAAATAAACGGCAAGATCCTAAACTGGATACCTGAACTGCAGGATATCGTTGAAGGTGATTCGACAAGGACAACCGTTAATATCGGAGATAAGAAGTATATCGTTACCAAGATGGACAAGTATTCCATTATGACATTCAAGGATGTGTCCAATGAATACAATCTTCAGACAAGACTCAATGAAGAAGCCTATGTTGTAGGTTTACTCAGTTATGACAATATTGATGAAGCTAATCTCTCTGAAGATGATCTGTTTAATGTCAATACCAGCATCAAGATGCCGGTAAATGAATATTTCAAGAAGAATGGTGTTGTTTACTACACATTAAAGAATAACCGTATGCTGCTGATGATGAATGAGAAGACATACGATAAGATCTATGAAGACCGTTTTTCTATATTGGGTAAGATACGCAAGGTGGCAAGAGACCTCGATCTTCCGGTTACACTGTCCATGGCTTTTTCAAGGGGTAGTTCAGACCTTGGAGAACTCAGTTCACATGCGGATGAGCTTATAGAACTTGCTCAGACAAGAGGCGGAGATCAGGTTGTCGTAGGTAAGATCGGTTCGGATATCATGTATTTCGGTGGTACTTCAGAAGCCCGTGAAAAACAGTCCAAGACCAAGATCAGAGTTATTATCAGCGCCATTATGGATCTGATTGAACATTCCGATAATGTCATTATCTGTATGCATAAGACAGCCGATGCCGATGCGGTAGGTTCTGCTCTGGCGATGTCCAATATCGCTTTAGATCTTGATAAAAAAGCCTATATCATTTCTAAGAGCGGTGGTGTAGAACCGATGATTTCGGAAGTACTCAAAAAATACAATTCCGATCTTATTGATAAACACAGGTTCATTTCTGAAAATGATGCTGCAGATCTTCTGGAAGACAATTCACTGGTGGTAATGGTTGACCATCATATGGCAGCTCAGTCCAATGGTACAAACATTCTTAAAAGAGCTTCCAAGATTATCGTTATCGATCATCATCGAAGAAATGCCAATCTTGATGTTTCGACGATGCTTAACTACATTGAACCATCTGCTTCTTCAGCTACAGAACTTGTGTGTGAATTCTTCCCATACATGTCCAAACGCTTTGATATTATCGAAGAAGAAGCCAATATCATGTATATAGGTCTCTTGATTGATACCGATCATTTCCGTGTAAGAACCGGTGCCCGTACTTTTGATGTGGCTAAAGACTTAAGAAGATACGGTGCTGATCCGATGGTTTGCGATGAGCTGTGTCAGGAACCTTATGAAAATACAATGTTAAGAGCGAGCATTTTAAACTCAACCAAAAAATACAATGAAAATATCGCTATCGCTTCATGTCTTGAAGGTATCTATCCCAGATCTGTAGCTTCTCAGGCTGCGGATGTGCTGATACGTTCTAAGGGCGTAGCAGCTTCATTTGTCATCTGTATGATTTCCAAGGAAGAAACCATCATTACGGCCAGAAGCAGAGATGATGTGAATGTACAGATTATCATGGAAAAGATGGGTGGCGGCGGTCATATGCACGCGGCCGGTTTACAGCGTAACGATACGACTGTAGCCAAACTTGAAAATGAATTGTATAACGTTTTAGAAGCATATATGAAGGGAGAATAAGATGAAAGTAATCCTTTTGAAAGATGTAGCCAAAGTAGGCAAAAAAGGGGAAACAAAGGAAGTAGCTGATGGATATGCGAGAAACTTCCTTATTGCCAGAGGTCTTGCGGTAGCTGAATCAAGCGGTTCAAGAAAAGTGCTGGAAGAACAGAAGAAAAAAGAAGCTGAAATGGATGCGAAAAAGAAAGAAGAAGCCATGAAACTGGCTGAAGTATTAAAGACAAAATCCCTGGAATTCAAAGTCAAAGCGAATAACGGAAGAGTTTCCGGTTCTGTATCTACCAAACAGATAGAAGAAGCTTTAAAGAAACAGGGAATAGCTATTGATAAAAGAAAAATCAAAGACAATATCGTACTGAATACTTTAGGTACATACGATGTTAAGGTAGAATTATATAAAGACGTTATAGGCGTCATTAAAGTAAAACTTATTGAGGAATAAGAATGTCAAATAAAACCGTTCCATATTCTCTGGAAGCTGAAGAATCGCTTTTAGGGAATATCATTCTTTATAAAGATGCCTTAAGGCAGTGTATAGACGCTGATATTACAGCAGAAGATTTTTATCTGAATAAAAACCGTTCCATATACAATATCATGTCTGTCATGTATGAAAACAAGGAGAAAGTAGACCTTGTCTCTTTGTCGTCAAAACTCAAGGATTTCAATGAATATGATAAGGTAGGTGGACTGGAATATCTGATGCAGCTGACAGGTTCTACGATATCTGCCAACAATACCAATGAATATATCTCTATCGTCAAAAATAAATCTCTCGCCCGTAAGGTTATCAAACTGGGTGAAGAGATAGCTGCTGATGCCTATGATTCAGCGGTGAGTGTTGATGAGATGTTAGAGAAGGTTGAAAGAAAAGTAACTGATGTCACAAGATCCAAAACCTCAAATGATTTTAAATCCGGCGAAGAAGTCTTTTCCGATGCGATCAAACATATCGAACTCATTCAGGAACAGGGTAGTGATATTACCGGAGTAAGAACCCTTTATTCTGATCTTGACAGTAAAACTGCCGGTTTTCAGAAGGGTGATCTCATCATCCTGGCAGCCCGTCCTTCCATGGGTAAAACAGCACTTGCCTTAAACTTTGCGGTAAACTCCGCTTCTGTAAATCCGGGATCAGTTGCGATATTCTCTCTGGAAATGCCTAGTGAACAGATTGCGATAAGAATACTCGCTGCAAAGGCAAGAGTTCCGATTCATAAACTCAGAGTCGGCAATCTCAATAATGAAGAATGGTCGGCTGTAAATGAAGCTTCTTTGGAACTCAGAAGACAGAAGTTCTACATCGATGATACTCCAGGTATCAAGGTACCGGAAATGTTTGCCAAAGCCCGTAAACTCAATCAGGATTCAAATCTGAGTCTTATTGTAGTGGACTATATTCAGCTGATTCAGTCTTCAGGCAATTCTGAATCCCGTCAGCAGGAAGTATCCGAAATATCACGTCGTTTAAAGGCCATGGCCAGAGAACTGAATGTTCCTGTTGTTGCCTTATCACAGCTATCGCGTTCAGTAGAATCACGTACTGATAAAAGACCTATGCTGTCGGATTTAAGAGAATCAGGTGCCCTTGAACAGGATGCCGATCTGGTTTTATTCCTATATCGAGATGCCTACTATAACCGTAATGAGGAACAAAGTGAAGCCAGAGAAGATGTTGAATTAAGTATTGCCAAGCACCGTAACGGTCCAACCGGTACAATCAAACTGGCTTTTGAAAGAGAAATAAATGCGTTCTATGGTATCAAAAATACGGAGGACAGGTATTGAAGAAAACCATAGCCGCTGTCATCGTATCTTTACTGCTTGCGCTGGGACTGGTATATCTTCTTCCAAAGTGTGTAAATAATGACAGAATAATTGAAGCTGATATCGTAAATGAAACATCTCTTGTACCGCAAGGGATTATTTCATATGAGAAAAATGAAAAGACATACCAGAAAATATACGCTGAAGGTAAACTCGTAGGTATTGTTACAGATATGAATTATATTAATCAGCTGATTAATGAGAAATATAAGAAATATGAAAATGATTTTCCGGATACGACTTTAGGTTTTTCGGAAGATGTCTATATTATAGAAGAGAAATCATATGCGACATTTGAAGATGTCGATAAACAGATTGTCGATTATATAGATGCCAACAATTATCTTGGTGTTCATGCTACAGCTGTAGAATTATATACCGATAAGGGTATTTACGATATCATTTATGTCAAATCATATGATGACTTTCTTAAGGCCTTCGATACTTTTCTGACTAATTTCATACCAGAAGAAACTCTGACGCAGTTAAGAAACAATGAAACAATTCCTACACCGGTTGAAATAGGAAGTGTTTCTACAGGCTTATATGTAGAAGAAAAATTAAGGACCAAGGAAGCTGTAGTTTCACCGAGTGAAATCTTTATGAATGAAAGTGAAATATACAGTTACCTGTGCTATGGAAGAGATGATACAAGAGAATACTATACAGTAGCTGAAGGAGATACCTTACAGGCTGTAGGTTACTATTTTGGTGATATGACGGCAAAACAGATTGTCATGCTGAATCAGGATATCCTTTCTTCGGAAAATCAGGTTATCACTCCTGGTATGGTATTAAATGTCAGATACTATACTTCTCCGCTTACTGTAGATGTTACAAAAGAAAGACTGTCTCAGGAAATGGTAGTTCCGGATTCTCCGATATATATTGAAGATGATACATTGGAAAAAGGGAAGTATGAGATTCTGACTGAAGAACAGATCGGTATCAAGAATGTTCTGTATAGAGAAACATGGGTAAACGGTGTGCTGACTTCCGGTGAAAAACTGTCAGAAACAGTAATTACCGAACCTGTACAGGGTGTCATAGCTGTAGGTACACTTCAGGTAACAATGGTAGGTACCGGAAACTTTATCTTCCCTGTAGAAAATCCGCATATTATCTGTGATTTCGGCTGTTATATCGGTCATACCGGAACCGACTTTACCAATCTTTATGTGCGTTACGCACCAATCTATGCAGCAGACAGCGGCGTTGTTGAAAGTGTCGGTTACCGTTATGATATGGGTTATTATGTCTATATTGATCATCAGAACGGTTTTAAAACCTATTATATGCATATGAACACCTATCCTTATGTCAGTGCCGGAGAAAATGTTACCAGAGGTCAGGTTATCGGCCAGATGGGTTCTACCGGAAGATCTGAGGGCGTGCATGTGCACTTTACGATTGAAGTCAATGGTGTCCGAGTGAACGCATGTGGATATCTGCCGTGTTATCTTGCGAGGTAAGAAATATATGAAAAAGAATATTGTTCTGTATCTGCTTATAGCTGTACTGTTTATCTGGAATTTCTATCTGTCAACCAGAAGCAGTGATCCTTCAACGACAACCTATGTCAACGAAGTAACTGTTCAGGGTTTTTCGACTGATCTGACCAAGGTATATGCGGATAACGCCTCAAAGGTTGTTACGATAAGCGCCGGAGATATTATTCAGAGTGGTATGGTCTATAGTCAGAGTGGTGAGAGTGTATATATTCTGAGCTGTTATCATGGCATAGCCAATTACGATGAATATGATGTTCTGTTTGGTGAAACATATTCTGCCAAAGGAAACATGCTGGGATATGATATCTACACGGATATTGCGGTCTTGGAAGTAAATACACCATATACCATTGATTCTGTTACCTTAGGTGATGCGACACTTTTAAAACAGGGTGAATTTGTACTCAGTGCCGGCACGGCAGGAAGTCTTGACTATATCGGAAGTCTCGAACTCGGTATCGTTTCTTTGAATCATACAGTACTTGATAATTCCATTACCTATGATGGCAATCCATACAACTATTTTATTGATGTCATCAGTTTTACATCCAATCTGAGATCTGGATATTCCGGCAGTCCTTTATTCAATATGGATGGTCAGGTAGTAGGTATATCCACTATGTCTTCATCCAATACCCGTTTTGCGGTAACTGTCAATGAGGCTAAAATAATCGCCGATTCCATTATTTCCGGTAATCCTGTAAACAGAAATAATCTGGGTATAAAAGTAAGTTTTATCAAAGATCTGATGAACTATGAAAAGAGTAATCTTGGTTTATCTATCGATTATATTAATGGTGCATATGTAAAGGATGTCAAAGAAGGATCTGTTATGTCATTGCTTGGTATTCAGACAGGGGATATTATACTGAGCGTTAATGATATAAATGTTGATGATTTTGATTCTTATCTTTCTGCAGTATATCTTGATACTACTGAATTCAGTGTAAATTATATCCGTGATGGTGTAACGGGTACTTTAAGTTTAAGCCGTACAAATGATCAGAGTAATTAGCGTAGGAAAAGTAAAAGATAAAAATCTTAAGGCTCTCATTGATGATTATGCTTTGAAGATAAACAGATATCATAAACTGGAGATGATAGAAGTAAAGGATGAAAGTATTACTTCAGATGAAAAGAAGGTTCTTGATATAGAGGCAGAAAGAGTTCTGGATAAAATCGGTAATGATGAATATGTCGTTCTTCTTGATCTTCATGGGAAAATGATGGATTCTGTAGATTTTGCCCATAAGATAGATCAACTCTTTGTTCATTATTCAAAAGTAACGTTCGTTATAGGTGGATCTCTTGGTTTAGGAGATAAACTTCTTGAGAGGGGAAATGAACGTCTTAAACTCTCGGATATGACATTTCTTCATCAGATGAGCAGGCTTATTATCCTTGAACAGATATACAGAGGCTTTAAAATCCTTAATAATGAGGTATATCATAAGTAAACATTGGTAAAAGTTTTTTAAATAACTTGAATTAAAGCGCTTACAAACTTATAATTAATATATATAAATTGTTTAATTTATAGGAGGATATAATAAATGAAAGAAATTACGGTATTAGTTGTCGATCCTGTAGGACTTCATGCTCGTCCAGCTACAGTTGCTGTAAATGCTGCCAGCAAGTTCAAGAGTGATGTTAAAGTAGCGTTCAAAGAGAGATCAGTAAACATGAAATCAATCATGGGTGTTATGTCTCTTGGCATTCCTACTCAGTCTGAAATCACCATCACTTGCGAAGGTGAAGATGAAGAATCAGCTATCGCTACAATCGAAGACATCCTTAGAACTCAGAAGGTTATTCAGTAATTAAACTTGGGAAGCGGTAGCTTCCCTTATTTTTTTGTCAAGGAGAAAAATATATATGGATTACAGAGAAAATTATGAAAAATGGTTAAATCATCCAAATCTAAGCGAAGAAGTTAAAAATGAATTAAGAAGCCTGAGTGAACAGGAAATCAAAGATGCCTTCTATACTGATATTTCTTTCGGTACAGCAGGTATGCGTGGTGTTATGGGCTTAGGCTCAAACCGTCTGAATATCTATACTATCAGAAAAGCTACTCAGGGTTTTGCGAACTATCTGAATAAGAACGGTCTTAAGACCGTAGCTATCGGTTATGACAACCGTTACAATTCAAGAGAATTTGCGTATGACTGTGCAGCTTTACTTGCCAGCAACGGTATTGAATCATATCTGTTTGATTCATTAAGACCTACACCTGAACTCTCATTTGCCGTACGTTACTACAAATGTGATGGCGGTATCATGATTACTGCTTCACACAACCCTAAATCAGATAACGGCTATAAACTCTATGATGAAACAGGCTGTCAGCTGATTCCTGAACTTGCAGGAAAAGTTATTTCAGAAATCGCTGAACTTGGTGATATCCTAAGCATTCAGCCAAAAGAAGACTACGATCAGTCTTTAGTACATATCGTCAATAAAGAATGTGACAAGGCATACTATGAAAACTGTCTGTCTATCCAGATCAGAAAAGATGTAGACAAGAACTTCAAGATTGCCTTCTCTCCAGAACACGGTACTTCATTCTATCCTGTAATGAATACTTTATCTGAAGCAGGCTATCAGTGTATCCCTGTATCTTTACAGTCAAACCCTGACCCAGCATTCTCCGGTACCAAATCTCCAAACCCTGAACTTCCTGGAGCTTATGAAGAAGTACTCAAACTCGCTAAACAGATTGATGCCAAACTCTTACTGGTAACTGACCCTGATGGCGACAGAATGGGTGTTGGCATCCTCCATAATGGTGAATATGTTGTCTTAAACGGTAACCAGACAGGTGCATTATTACTTGAATATATCCTTTCAAGCTATGAAGACTTAGGTATCAAGGTTGAAAATCCTTGCATGTTCAATACTATCGTTACATCTGATATCGGTGAAGCTATCGCGAGATACCACGGTTGTGACAATGAAAGAACACTTACCGGTTTCAAATATATCGGTAATAAAGTACGTCAGTATGAAAAGACTCATGAAAAGAACTATGTCTTCGGTTATGAAGAATCATACGGTTCATTAATCAAACCTTTCGTAAGAGATAAGGACGCTACACAGGCATGTCTGTTACTGGCTGAAGCGTGTGCCTACTATCTTGGTAAAGGCAAGACTCTGATGGATGTCATGAATGAAGCTTATGACAAGGTAGGCTACTACTACGATACTCAGTTCTCTGTAAGTCTGCCTGGTGCTGATGGTGCCATCAAACTTCAGGAAATCATGTCCAGTGTCAGAAACAATCCAATCACTGTTCCTGGTTTCAAGACAGTCAAGATTGAAGACTACAAACTGCAGAAATCATATGAAGGTGATACAGTAACTGATTTTAAGGGACATGATGTTTCAGATGTGTTAAAGTATTATTTGGAAGATGGTTCATTTATCGCTATCCGTCCATCAGGAACGGAACCTAAGTGCAAGTGCTATCTTTCAGTAAAGGACACAAGTATGGATAAAGCTAAAGCTAAATGCGACGGCTTCATCACATACATGAAGACAGTACTGGCTTAATGATTGAAGAAATAAAAAATAAAGCGTTAAAGGAAGGCGTGCCCATCATTAAAGATGAAGGGCTTGCCTTTCTTTTAAATTTTATTGAGGAACATCATTCAAAAAATATTCTTGAACTAGGTACCGCCGTAGGATATTCCGCCATGGAGATGGCTAAACTTGATAAGGATATCCATATAGATACCATTGAAAAGAAAGAAGAGATGTATCTTCAGGCAATAGAAAACATTAAAGAAAATAAACTCGAAGATCAGATTACATGTTTTTATATGCCGATAGAAGAATATAAGACAGATAAAAAATATGATCTGATATTTGTCGATGCTGCTAAAGCACAGTATCAGAAATACACGGAAATGTTTCTCGATAATCTGAGCGAAAAAGGTTATATGGTTTATGATAATATGATTTTTCATGGACTTGTTTTTAAGATTGAGGAAATAGAGTCTAAAAACCTCAGAAATATGCTTAAAAAGATAGTTAAATTCAGGGAAATGGTGATAAATGATGAGCGTTTTGATATAATATTGTATGACAATATTGGCGATGGAATGCTGGTGTTGACCAGGAGGAATAATGCAGGCTAAAAATGTGATGCTGCTGGGCTTTATAAATAAAGCGGTGGAGTATCTTGATAAAAACTTTAAAGAAGAAACACCAAACGAAAGACTGGCAGGCTTAAAAAACATTGATCTGGCGGCTTTGAAAAGTGAACTGAGTGAGAATCTCGACAGTTCATTAGGTACTATGCAGTCAACAATGACTTCTTTACTTAAGGCTGGTGAAGAAGCTTTTTATGAATTTGCCAAGATTGATAAAGAAGATCTGCGTACATTTACAGATGTAATGGCAGAAGAATTTGACAGTGAAGATGCACAGGCTGAAAGACAGAAGGATCTCGCTAATCTTCTGCAGTTCTATAATCTTGATCTGATTGAATTTGAAGATGAAGAAAAAGAAGAAGAAAACGATACTATCGAAGAATCACCTGAAACAGTAAGTGAAGAAGCTGAAGAAGAAACAGCCATTGAAGATACTGTAACATCAGAAGAATCTGTAACTGAAGAAACAGCAGATACTGAAACTGAAGATACAGAAACAGTTGAAGAAGTAACTGAAGAAGTTGAAATCGAAGAAACAGAAACAGTTGAAGAAGAAACTGAAGAAGTTGCTGAAAATACAGAAGCAGCTGAAGCAGAAGCCGATGTTAAGGAAAAGGCTGAAGAATATCTGGCAGAAGTTGATATGATTCTTCAGGAAATGGAAGAAGAAGAGGAAACTCCGGCATCTGAACTTGATGATGAAGCTCTGGAACTGTTGGAAACAATAAGACGTAATGTTGATTCCAATAATGAATCCTTAAAGGAAGAAAATCAGGTTGAAGAAGAAGCTGATGTTAAGGATTACGAAGAAGAAATCAATGAGATATTCTCTGAAATAGAAGAAAACAAAGCACCTGAAGAAGATAAGACTATTGATATTGAAACAGTAGATGATATCTTTGATCAGATTTTTGAAGATGTTTTAAAAGAAGAAGATAAACCTGAAGAAACTGAAGTTCCTGAAGAAATGTATGTTGAATACGTTGAACCAGAAGAAGTTCCTGAAGAAGAATATGATCACATTGAAAAGTTCTATATGGAAAGTGAAAGAAAAGAACAGTTTGATGTGCTGATGGAAGAACTCCGTCAGAAGATGCTGAAGGATGAAGAGGAAGAAGCTATTGAAGCTGAAAGAAGACGTATTGAAGAAGAACAGCGTGCTAAGGAAGAAGAAGAAAGACGCATAAGAGAAGAAGAAGAAAGAAAGATCCGCGAGGAAGAAGAAAGACTTGCCAGAGAAGAAGCTGAAAGAATCGCAAGAGAAGAGGATGAACGTCTTGCTCAGGAAGAGGCTTTAAGACGGGCTCAGGAAGAAGCTTT